>JAYUXG010000561.1:0-3045 GCA_043753125.1 Saprospirales bacterium
CGTCTATTTTTCCGGCTTTGAAGAGTTCGAGGGCCGCTTCATAAATCGGGGCCACATCATCGAAATTGACGCGGGCAAATTTTTCGGCTAAGGCAGTAAGTTCTTTGGCTTGGCGGTCGTATTGCTCCTGCAAGGCCGTCAATTGGTTTTCATACACTTGTTGACTCAATTGGGCCTTTTGCAGTTTGTCTTTCAAGGCCTTTTTCTCTTTTTCAAAACCAGCCAGTAGTGCCTGGTCCGACACGCCATAATAGGCTTTCTTAGCCGCGTCCAGCGTACCTGCTCTGGCGAGGATGATGTCCCGGCCCAGGGTGTCGTTGCGGCTGATTTTCAGGATTTCGAGTTCCTTGCCATTGACCAGTTCATAGCCGTTTTTCTTGATCTCGATAAAGAAAATCAGGTCGCCCGGCATTTTTCCATCAAAAGCAAGCCGAAATCCACCCCGGTCGTCGGAGTCGGTTGACACGGCCTGGTCGAACTTTATGGTGGTGCCGGGAACGGGGCGGCGTTTGGAGTTTTGTTCGCGCACCAAGCCGTGCTGGATGGTCTGGGCGAACAGTGGCGCGGTGAGGGCGCAGAGCGCGAGAAAGAGGAAGCGTTTTTTCATCGTGGTGGGTGTTATTGTTGGAGTGATAAAATTAAGCTTGGGCGCTCCTACTTAGCGTTTTGTCATGCAGAGGCGAAGCCGTGGCATCTGAGGGCGTAGCCCGAAGGTCTTCTTGCTCGGCCTTCGGCCTCAGATGCCACGCTACGCTCTGCATGACACACTATTTTTTCGATAATTTCTCCCGAAACACCTCTCCCGGAAAAACCGGGGTCGAAGTGCTTTTAGGCAGGTAGCCCGCCTTGAAAAGGTCAATCCGTTGCGCAATCCGCTGCTGCGCGGGCGGGATGCGCAGGGTGAACGCCCCAGCCGCATCAGTCAATGCAGCGCAACCAGGAATGGATGCTTTTACACCTTCCAGCGGCTGCCCAGTGACAAAATCGGTGATAATGCCAGTGATGGTGGCCAAGTCACCATTGCGGCGCACGGGCAGCACAATCGCCTCATTATCAAACGAAAACGAAGTATCCACCGTCACAAAGCCTTTGGCCGAAAATTGGAGATGCAGTTCTTCGCCTTGAAAATTGGCGGGAATACCTTCGAAAAGGCATTCGGTAGTCACGTCCGCTTTCGGTTCGGATTTGGTGCCGTAGGTCAGCGTGAGGGTAGCGTTGGGTGCGGACAGTTCCGGGTTGGGGCTGCGGTTTTCCACCCGCACTTTCAGACGTAGCGGCCGCTGCAAGGCTTGGTTGCGTTGCCATAAGTAGGCCCCACCAAACGTCACCAGCATAAAAAGACAGAGCAACAGCCACAGCCGTCTGCTGATGTCATTTTTGGTGATATGGGTCGTGTCGCCGATGGTAACCGGGCCGCTCGTAGTGATGTTGCCGGTCATCACGTTTTTGCTGTGGGCAATAGAAATGACGCGTTCCACCTCTTCCCGGATGGCAGGCTGCTGACCCTGCGTTTCGATCTCTCGTAGCAGATCGAGCAGCGCGGCACGAATCTGGTTTTGGGTGAGGTTCGCTTCAGCGTGAGAGATCGTGCCTACGCGAATTTGTTGTCTAATCGCTTGAAAACGCGCGGATTGCAGGAGGACTTCGTCCAATTACCGGGCATTGTCCAGTAAAGTCCGCAGTTGTTGGAGTGCAGCGGGGAGGTCGTCTTCTGCGATTTTTTGCCTTACTTGGTGTAGATATTCTCTTAGGTTCATTTTATGGCTGGGTCAAATGAGTTACTTAATGTGCGGGTTCTCAAATCCCAACTTTTTAATGCCCGCCTGAATCTCCGGGATGCCCATAAACATTATATTTATCGCAGACTGTCGGGCAGCATCCATAAAAAAGGTAAGCATTTGTCGTAATTTAGTTCGTAAAAATTGACTCCTAAATCTATGTTTTTGTAATACTCCGGGCGATGTTCTTTATAATATTTCTCGGCGGGCAAATTCCAAAACGCGATACCCAGTTTTTGGGCCAAAAACCATTTTTCCAGTAGCCTAGCTGTTCTTCCATTGCCATCCCGGAAGGGATGGATGTAGGCAAACCGCAGATGGATAAAGGAAGCAAAATAGAAAGTTTCTTCCAAGGTTAGTGCAGTAGAAAGTAGTTCTGAAATTTCTAGAAAGAAATCTTGCATAATGGAGGCGACATATTCCGCTTCTACCGCCAAGTAAACCAATCCTGATTTTTGGACAACTTATAGTTCATAAATGAATTCAAATTCACACTATTTCCTTCAATATTGGAAGAATACACCGCAGAGGCTTGGATTTGATAATCCAAATCGTCTTTTCGTCCAATAAAATAAAATTGTCGGACTAACTCCGCTAACTCTTTGCCAATGGAGGAGCGATATGGAGCAAAGTATTTTCGGTCGGTAATTCTCATTAATTTTTCCAAGTACGTCTTTTACTGCAAAATTAGGCTTTTGGGCCATAAACCAAACGCCCAAAAAAGGCTTTAGCGGGGAAATCAATCCCCTACCTTTGTCCCATGCGTATTATCTTCTTGGGCACCCCCGAATTTGCGGTGCCATCGCTCGATATTTTGTTCCGCCATGGCTACGATATGGTTGGCGTCATCACTGCGCCCGACAAGCCCGGCGGCCGGTTGGGCGTCATCCAATCGGCCGTCAAGCAATACGCGGTGGCGCAAGGACTGCGGGTGCTACAGCCCGAAAAACTTAAAAACCCGGAATTTTTAGCGGAATTGAGGTCGCTGCGGGCCGATCTACAGGTGGTGGTGGCCTTCCGGATGCTGCCCGAGGTGGTTTGGCAAATGCCGCCGCTCGGTACGCTCAACCTCCACGGGTCGCTGCTGCCAAAGTACCGGGGCGCGGCCCCCATCAATTGGGCCGTTATCAACGGGGAAATCGAGACCGGGGCCACCACCTTTCTGCTGCGGCACGAGATAGACACCGGCGACCTGTTGTTGCAAGACCGGCTGCCCATCGGTGAGAACGACACGGCGGGCGAGGTACACGACCACATGATGCAAATG
>JAYUXG010000562.1:0-3043 GCA_043753125.1 Saprospirales bacterium
CCGAAGATTCGGGACAGCTCCTATATGGTCCGCTTGACCAGATGCCAGCAGGCTGCATTGCCAATTTGCTTATGGCCATCTTAGGTGATTTACTCAAAAGAACCGGCTTCGGTTGTCCATCAAATCAGCATGTTTTCGCATCGAATTGAGCAGGTTGGTGCGTACCGCCGTAACCGCTGTGGAAGTCGCTTGCTTGCGGAACAGGGTTAGATCGGGGGGCATTTGTACCGGCGTTCGGTCGCCGATTGGCTGCACGACGTACACGCCGCCGCTGCCGACGATGGGACCGCTGATCGCTCCTTTGGCCAGGTTGAATACGGTGCCGATGACGCGTGGTTCCCCACCTGCCTGCATCATGGTCGAGCCTTTGGCGGTATCCACCTTGGTCTCCCATTGGGCGGCCAGTGCCTGTAGGTCGGTGACTGAAGTGATCTTGCCTTTCAGGATTTCCCCTTTCTTCTGCGCGCGCACTTTGGCTTCTGCCTCCGGCAATGCCTTCAAGGTGGCCACTTTGGCCCCACCTTCGGACACGATGCCTTTCAGGGCGGCTACCACGTACCGGCTGTCGAAGTAACCACCGTTAGCATCGCGGAAGCCAAATACTTCTTGGCTGACTTGGCCAGTCTTTGACTTTTCATCAAACGCCCATTTTACTATATCGCGGGCATATTCGCTCGCGCCCAATTGGCCCAGTTTAAAATCGTTGGATTTTAGCCCGGCGCTGGTCTCCACTTTTAGTTGCTGCTGAGCGGCCAGGGTATTGAAATTGTCCAGGGTTTTGGCTTGTTGCACAAAGGCCACCGCTTGGTCTTTTACCGCCCGTTGGGTTGCTTCGCTCGGTTCCACGCGCTGGCTGACGTAGGCCGCCTTTACGCTTGGTTCATTTTTGATGAATTTCCGTCCCGTCACTTCGATCAGGTGCCAGCCGTACTGGGTTTGCACCTTGTACAGTTTGTTCTGCTCGCCGGTGAAGAAACAGACGGCATTGAATTCCGGCACCATCGCGCCCTCTGGGAACCAGCCAAGATCGCCCCCTTTGACGGCCGAGCCGCCATCGGTGCTATTTTTCGTGGCCAGGGAGTCGAAACGGGCCTTACCGGTTTCAACCAGGTTCTTCAGGCTATCAATCACCTTCTCACCGTTCGGGTTGGCCTTTGGGATCAGGATGTGACGCGCCCGTGCGGAGTCGGCCACCGTTTTACGGTCTAGTATTTTGGCAATTGTCCAAGCCCCTCCATCGAGGTAAGGACCAACGACCGTGCCCAAGGGCAACTTCAGGAGCGTGTCGGCAATGGCTGGCGGCAATGCACTCTTGACCTTATAAGCATCTTCCAAGACACCGCTGTTGGCGGCAATGAAAGTGGAGTCGTTTTTGGCATCCCGCAGGCCATCCACCAGTTTGCCCACTATTTCACGGTTGGCCAGGGTGTCGGCAGCCGTAGGTCTCACGTCGAAGGAAACATAATTCACTACGCGCACCTCCTCGGTCTGGTCGTACAGGTGCGGGTTTTGCTTCAAATAGGCTGAGTAGTCGTCGTCCGTGAGTTGGGCCTCTTCGTCCTTCACCTTGTCGTACGGGATGCGCACGTAGGCAAAGTCCAGGCGTTCGTTGTTCTCGCGATACGTCATCTCGGCCTGCCAGGTGGGGGTATACATCGCCTTCGACACCAGCCCGAGTATTTTGCTTTGCAGGCGTTCCTTAGTGATCTCTTTCTTTTGCGAGGACCAATAGGCCATGTTCTCCGGGGTGAACTGACCGCCTTCGATGGCCGATTTGATACTGGCCAATTGTTGGCGGTTGACCTGACCATCCGCGCCTTTGAAGCGTTCCACGATGATCGGACTAGGGTTCAGGCCAAACTCCAGCTCATTCAATTCTTCTCCCTCCACGCCCAGCCCCAACGCCTCGGCCTCTTGGTTCACCAGTTCGCGCTCCACAAAATAATCCCAGATTTGGCCACGCACCTCGTAGGTATTGCTACTGGGATTGGAGACTATTTTTTCGTAGGCCTCAAATTCGCTGCGCTTGATCTCCGTGCCATTCACCTTGCCGAGGGTGTTCACATCGCCGGCACTGTTGCGCTGCGAGGTGGACATAATCTCCATGAGAATGAAGCCGCCGAGGGCCAGCGTCATCAGCGCAATAAGGATCCACCCATTGTTGCGAATCGTTCCGATTAAAGCCATGTTGCTATAATTAGTTGAAAATCAGAATATTAGATACAAAAATTGTCCGCTTTGAAAAAAGCAGACGCAAAGGTAAGGATTGGGGTGGGAAAAAAGGAAAAATTTTTGGGGGGAGAGGACGAAATTGATTTTGTTGGTGAGGCCGTTTCGCTTTGCTGCTGCTTTTAAGTATGGTCGTCAAAACATTCACACTGGATGGATTAAAACTTTAACAGCAGCATTTCGACCAAAGGCTAACTGGACTCAAAAATTGGTATATATATTTGCTGAGCAATTTCGTATCGATCGATTTTCTCTTGCGCAAGAGGACGGAATTGCGGCTGGCCAGCCTTTGCCCCATTATTTTTTCTATTTATCCATTCTCTTAAGGTGTATTTGGTGTGGCCGCGTGGCCATGCCCTGCTATCCTTTTATCCCTTCCAAAAATTGATTTTCAATGAAAAATATTTTCTGCCTGCGGGCAAGTTGGGCAATATGGTATTGTCCAAGGTTGTATATGACCGGGAAGGACAAATTGACTTAGGCGTATTAGAACCCGGTTTGTATTTTGTCGAAGCCTCTGCCGATGGCATCGTCTCCATCAGCGAGTTTTGAAAATCCGCTGATTCTTCACCTTATCGGCATCCCGTTGGCCCCCTGTGGCCACGGGATGCCGATTCATTTTATGATCATGAAATATATAAAATACACTCTTTTTAGTTTGCTTCTATGGACCGCTTTGCCAGCGCATATATCCGGCCAAAGCTTATGGCGCGATGTTTCTATCGTGGGCGGGGCCGCTCTGGGAGAACAGGACCGCCGCTTGTTTTATTATTTGCACACAGAAAGATTATTAGAGCGCGAACCTCCGAAAAAA
>JAYUXG010000563.1:0-3043 GCA_043753125.1 Saprospirales bacterium
ACAAAGTATCATTTTTGGTCTTCCAGTTCTCCCTGATGAAATTATAGTAAACCTTGCAGTCTTTCGATTTGCAAGGTTTACTGGAATAGCATGATGTCAGGAAGATGCAGAGCGAATATAGTGCAACCTTCCGCATATCCTAATTTTTTAGAATAGTGCAGGATTGCATTCTACCATCAGCCTCTAAGGATAAATAATATATCCCTGGTAAAACATCCGCAGGGATGTCTATTGTTATTTGTCCGCCGCTGTTTTCAAAATACTTGGCAATAACCCGCTGACCTAAAATATTGTAAAGCACCAATTTAAAGTTCTTTGTCGGCGGTATTTTTACAAATATTTGATCTGTCGCTGGATTTGGGTAAACCATTATCCCTCGTTGTGCTAAAGTTTCATCCAAGGATACGGTTATACAATTTGTTCCTTTTTGAATAGCCATAGCACAATTTGGGTATAAGCCGAGTCTGACGGCACTGCTATCCAGAACATCAATCCCCCCACTTGCATCATTTGCTGTTACTGTTCTACGTGTCATACCGGCAGACAGGAAATGGTACATTATCTTCGTATCGGGGATGACGTGTTTTAACAAATGTGCGTGTCCAAGTTCGTGCAGAACAACCGAATAAAAATCCATGTTTGCTCCCGGGCTTCCGGTTGTTCCATAATAATACCCAGGTGCAGGAGGATTGATTGTTGATAAATCTTTCCGAATACCGATATCTACTTCCCGAAGGAAACGCACGTTAGGACTGTTTTGGCAAACATCCGTTCTTGAACCTGTTATTTGAGTATAAGCTGTAAAATTGGCCGTACTTCCACTAAATTGGTTAGATAAATAGATTAAGTTCGTGCTGTCATTATCGGCATAGGATGTTTTAGGTGAGAGACCACCTGATTTCCATTGAACACCCGTCTTTTGTGTCCAGTCACAAAGCGCAGTCTCTACGGAAGCTTTGGCATCTAGATTGTAGTAAAGTGTGGAATCCAATTTAAATGTCAATATCCCGTCTTTATTACCATCACCCAAGTCATTTTCCCCCATGTAAACTCGTAGCTCACGATCGCTTCCGTTCCTAAAATCTAAAACTGCATACAAAATATCAACTTTCTTAGGACTTGTAGCACCTATGGAAGTTGAAGTTCTGATCTGAAAAAGCCCAGAACCTGCCGGAGCCTGGCCACTCCCTAAGACAGTTTTTGCAGCCGATGGGACCCTTACATTGATAAAATTACTATCCCAAGTAATGATATCCGGGGGGTAACTCTTCACAAACGAGCCGTCGGCTTTATCAGCATTCTTAAACCATACTTCTCCCTTTTCCGACCCGAAACCAGTTCCTTTGATATTCATTATAAACCCTGTCCCTGCCGTAGCGATGGTGTCATGTGAAGTAATCACAGGAGCCAAAAAATCAGGAATAGGGTTCGGAGTGGTTACCCTTTCAAAAGGTACGCATCCCTTTTCCGGGTCGTAATATTTAACATTTCCACTCATCTCAAATGCATCCATTGATAAAGAACCGACTGCATTTATATCATCCATGTTTGCGACTACATGGCATAATTTTTCATAATCGTCTGACAATTCAAACATTTTTTCTGGCTCACGACAATTAGTACCAATAGAAATAAGCATCGTTTCTTCATTGTTATCCACCATAGATAGTGCATAAGTTGCATCTTCTACTACTTCACCTTTTGTCAAAGTTATATTACTGCTTCCCACAAGAAAATCTCCAAATAATGCCGTGCTATATTTTATATAAACATCTCCCCCTGCAAATCTAACTGGGTTGTTCGCCGATTTCACGTAAATATCAAAGCTGATACTGGTTACTCCATTCATTTGCACATTGTCAAAGGCAAATACTATTTCCTCGTCTGCATTTTCAGGGTTAAGGTCGGCGCCGTTCGTTTGACCCATTTCAGGGTTTTCCCATATTAGATTGCCCAGATTAGCATATAATTGCTTGGCTAGGTTCGTGTAGGTAGTTTCCTGGTCAATTGCAATACTGCTTATTCCAGTTCTGTAGATAGGTACAAATCAATATGACCCGTTCAACATTAATGGAGGCGTGTCAAGGTTCGACACTTCAAAGGTTTTGCAGAAAAAAACACCTTCTGCTCCTTCAGGTAATTCAGTTTCATGGCAGATAACCTGGAAGGTTTCGTCAACTTCTCCGCCCTGAGAAATTACTTCGATCAATCCTGGCCCGGTAAAGCCTTTGAAAATTTTTGTTGGTTGAATTTGATGCCGAATGTAAATTCGGGAATAGGCTTTGTCCCAAAATGAAACACTGTTCACTACTTGTCCTTCAAAAACTGCATCGGCATTTACAAGGCGATTTGCAAGAGACATTGTTTGGGCTTGGACTCGAGAGACTGCCCCAAAAAGGAACAGGAGCATGATGACGTTGGCAATTTTTTTCATGTTTAGAATTTTTTGTAGCAAAATAAAGTGAATCACAAAAAAATGTTTCTAATTTTTCAACAACAATGATACACCAACATTGTAAGCAATGTTCTGCCCAATTTTTTAAAAAGTCAGGTTTCCGAACCCATATTAGAGGCTGCCTTACGCGAAAATATCCGCCTCGCTAAGATCAGTTGACAATCAATATTTATACCGTACGTCGCAGCGAGTTGTCTGCTCTTGTTGGTGCTAACGTGGGCATGGGCTACGTGGCCGCGCTTAGTCGGCCATGTGAGACCATGCATTGTTAGCACCATCTTTTATATATTTTATGCCGTGAACCCCTACGCTAAGTTATTGATTGTGTGGCAGGTAGGTATTCCACCTTTTGGGTTTTTATCTCGCCAAGCCTGTCGGGTGTCACTAAAGTTGCTGAAAATCAATATTTTATATGCCAAATCACGCTCGGATATTTTCCAAGATCGGAGAGCGGTCTTCCGGGTGGCTGCCCCGAACCAAAACCCGCCAAGCCGACCCGCCGTCACCAAAGTTGCTGAAAATCAATATATTATATTCGACATCGCGTTGGGATATTTTCCAAGATCGGAGAACGGTCTTCCGGGTGGC
>JAYUXG010000564.1:0-7442 GCA_043753125.1 Saprospirales bacterium
TGAAAAACCTGGCAGAACCCGTGCCACCACTACTAACTGTTTAATTATGCACCTAACATTCAGAGGCTGATTTTAGCAGGACCAACCACCAAACGAACAAAAGTACGTCTGCTAATGGCCAAAAATGGTTGGTTTAACCTCGGCTTAACGGGAAACCATAGTCCATAGTGGCAAAAAGTAATGAGTGACGGGAAGGAATTTTTTGATTATAAACCCTTACCAACTTTTATAAACCACTACCATAGAACGAATACTGCACAATGTATACCGCTGCTCCCGCCAAATACCCCAGCACTGCCAGCCATGAAATGTGGCGCAAGTACCACAAAAAATCGATCCGTTCCATGCCCATCGCTGCTACGCCCGCCGCCGAACCAATGATGAGCGCACTACCGCCCGTGCCAGCGCAGTAGGCCAACAGTTCCCAGAAAAAGTGGTCGGTCGGATATTGCTCCAGCGCGTACATCCCCTGCGCGGCGGCTACCAGCGGTACGTTGTCCACCACCGCAGAGATAAAGCCGATGCCGATGCCGATGGCCGTGATATTGCCCACGTTACGGTCGAGCCAAGCGGCCACCTGGGCCAGGCTGCCCATGCTTTGCAGGGCGGAAATGGCCAGCAGAATGCCCAGAAAAAACAGGATGCTCGACGCATCCACCTTGCGCAGGGCGTGGACTACCGAGCGTTCCCCTTTCTCGATCTCGTCTTTTCCGCTGTGGATCATCTCGGTCAAGGCCCAGATTACGCCGAGGCCCAGCAGCATCCCCATGTAAGGTGGCAGGTGCGTACCCATTTTGAAGACGGGTACGAACAGCAGCACCCCAATGCCGATGCCCAGTACCGCCCTGCGCTCCGGCAGCGTGGAAGTAAGCCGCTCGTCGTCCGGTTGTGCCCCGGCGGAACGCACTTGCCCTTTCATGCGAAAATGAAAAATAAGCAGTGGAACCAGCAGGCAAACCAGGCTGGGCAAGAACAGTTTCCGGGTGATGTTGAGCGGACTGATCTGGCCACCCATCCAGAGCATGGTAGTGGTCACGTCGCCGATGGGCGACCAGGCACCGCCCGCGTTGGCGGCGATGACTACCAGGCCTGCGAACATCAATCGGTCTTCGCGCTGGGCGACGAGCTTGCGCAACAGGCTGATCATCACGATGGTAGTCGTCAGGTTGTCCAGCACCGCCGACAAAAAAAAGGTGATGCCACCAATGAGCCACAACAATCGGCGTTT
Organism: Saprospirales bacterium; assembly: GCA_043753125.1. GTDB lineage: Bacteria > Bacteroidota > Bacteroidia > Chitinophagales > Saprospiraceae > M3007. The sequence goes on from JAYUXG010000564.1 coordinate 1,229, forward strand.
GTCAGTAGTACGAATGCGGTCGGTTACCAGCTCAAAACCATCGTGCGCATCGATAAGCTCCACGACCGTCATGGCCCCCAGCAAAAAAAAGAGGATGGCCGATATTTCGCTGAGTTGCTCGCTGAGTTGATGGGCCACCAGTGCCTTGTCCGGTTGCCCCAGTATGTAGGCGGTCCAGCAAAGGGTGCCGGTTATCAACGCCGAAGCCGCCTTGTTGATCCGTAAGGGGTGTTCCAGGGCAATGGCCAGGTAGCCGACGAAGAAAATCAGGATGGTGAGCGTGGCCATACGGGGAAGGTAAGTAATTGGGCGGCACGGTTTGAAAAATCAGCCTAACAAACGGAAAACCTGTATATTTTTACCCATCAAAAAAACACACCTTCACTTATGACCACTATCCAAGGCCCGGCCATCTTTCTGGCCCAGTTCATGGGCGACCAGCCCCCTTTCAACTCCCTCGAAAGCATCTGCCGCTGGGCTGCTTCGCTCGGTTTTGTCGGCGTACAGATCCCCACTTGGGATGCCCGCCTGATTGACTTGGAAAAAGCGGCGACCAGCCAGGATTACTGCGACGATTTGCGTGGGCGCGTAGAGGCCTGCGGTGTGCAAATCACCGAATTGTCCACGCACTTGCAAGGCCAACTGGTCGCCGTACATCCGGCCTATGACGTGCTGTTCGACTCCTTTGCGCCTGAGCATCTGCGCGGCAACCCCCAGGCCCGCACCGAGTGGGCCGTCCAGACGGTACAACAGGCCGCCCACGCCAGTCGTCGTTTGGGCTTGCCGGTGCACGTCACCTTCTCCGGGGCATTGCTTTGGCCCACGGTGTACCCCTGGCCACAACGTCCGAAGGGCCTGGTGGAGGCAGGCTTTAAGGAGTTGGCCGCCCGCTGGCAGCCCATCCTGAATACTTTCGACGAACAGGGCGTGGACCTGTGTTACGAAATTCACCCCGGGGAAGACCTGCACGATGGCGTCACTTTTGAGCGGTTTTTGGCGGCTACCGGCAATCATTCGCGCTGCAAAATGTTGTTTGACCCATCGCATTTTATACTCCAACAACTTGATTATCTGCAACATATTGATTTTTACCACGAATATATCAAGATGTTTCATGTCAAAGACGCCGAGTACAATCCAACCGGGAAAAGCGGCGTGTACGGGGGCTACCAAGACTGGATCGACCGTCCGGGGCGTTTCCGCTCTCTGGGCGACGGGCAGGTGGACTTCACTTCTATTTTTTCCAAACTGGCGCAGTACAATTATACCGGCTGGGCGGTGCTGGAGTGGGAATGTTGCATCAAGGACTCTGAACAGGGTGCCCGGGAAGGCGCGCCTTTTATCCAAGACCATATTATTAAAGTAACGGAACGGGCCTTCGACGATTTTGCGGGCGCGGAAGTAGACGACGCACTGTTGCGGAAGATTATGGGGCTGTGAAAAGGTTGACGAGGTGGATGAAGGTTTAATATAGGTTGATAAAAAACGTGGGTCACTCTACGTTATAAACCTTCATCACCCCTTATAAGCCTTTATCGACTGTTTTTATGAAATACACCGCCTACTTCCTACTGGCGATTTTTTTTACCAGCTGCTCCCGTGCGGAGGGCAAAGGCTCGTCCGACCTGCTGCAATATTTGTTGCACCAAGCCGACTGGGTCACTTGGTTGGTGTGCCTGGGGTTGGTGTTTTTACTGTTCACTTTGCTGCGCGTTTTTGGCTTTGGCGTGCGCCTGATTTTAAAATCCATTCGCCAGGGCTACCGCTTTACTTTTGGCTGGGGCCGACGGCATTTTATCATCATCACATTGCTCGGTACTTTGTTGTGGCTCTGTCGTGATCAAATGATCAGTGGATTACAAGAGATCGAACAACGCTACCTCCAGCCCATCTATGTGAACGAATATGGCGATCTTACCGAGGAACACGTGGCGGCGATCTATGAGGCCGAAATGGCCAAGAAAGTTGATCCCTACCAAAAGGAAGTGGTGGCCCGGCGCACCCGCGAAATAGCCGACAAGATCAAATCCACGCCGCTCGCCATTTACCAGTGCGCACACCTTGAATGTGGCCTCGACCCCTTTACGGTGCGGCGCGATGGAGTGGCGGCGGGTTGGATACAATTCACACGGGTCGGCATTAGTGGGCTGCGCTACCAGGGCAAGCCCATCGCTTACGAGACAGTGCTCCGTGCCTGCGCCACCAAAGACGCGGCCTACATTATGGATCTGACTGAGCTTTACCTAAGTAGTCACTACGAGCGAGCGGGCCGCAAGCCGCTGGACAACACCATTGACCTCTACTTGGCCCTGTTTGCGCCCGCCCTCATCGGGGCGGAGTACGACCGGGTAGTGTACGAGGGTTATGACAACCCCAAATATTACAAAAACGATGGACTCGATGGCTGGTACGTGTCAGAGGCCGCCGATGGGCGAAAACAGATCTTTCGCAAGGATTCGGCCAAGGATGGCAAGATTACTATCCACGAAATGTACCTGGCCCTGGAAGCGAAAAAGAGCAAACTGTTAAAACAGTACCTGAAATAAGCAGGCTATGAATTCAAAACTTTTTTTAATACCTTTGTCTTCTTTCTTTGGGAAATTTGACCTTTTTGCACGATTTTTGCCCGCTATGGCTAAAGCGGTCCGTTCTTAAAAAGAATAAAATTTAACTTGCTGATAATCAAATAATTAAACCCCTTTTTACCGGAGATTAACGGGCAATGGACTGCCTAATACTCTCTGCATCAGTTTAAGTACCATAATCCACCCACCAGCCAACGCGTGACCTGAAGTAAGCAATAAATATCCCATTCATGAACAAGTTCCCCCGGCTATTCTGTCTCGTGCTGGCTCTCTGCGCGGCTTGGCCTGTTTTCGCCCAAACTAAGTCCCAACAAGTGGAACGTTATTTGGGCAGCTTCCGCTACGAGAATGACCGGCCCCGTGGTACCATCAAACTCATCTTCCAAAAAGCGGTGCTGAAGCGTAAAGGCACCGGCCAAAAAACCTACCAGTACCTGCTGTTCAACGAGCCGCTCTTTTCCAATGAAGACAATGCGGGTCGCTTGATCGGTATCCAGATCGTGAACAACGGCAAGACCACTACCATCCGCCCCGAATCGCCGGACACGCCCACCAACGTGCCGGAAGCCAAGGCCAATGTGCAGCAACAGGCCGTGCGCGTGAATGAGCCCATTGATCCCGTCCGTCCCCGCCAAAATGGTGGACTGAACATGAGTATGCTCGACAGCACAAAAGTGGCTGGCAACCTCAACGATGCCAAGAGCAAGATATCCGGTTGGAAGGGCACCGCCTGGCAGACCATCCGTCCGGTCTGGGCTTTCATCATGTGGATTTTCAGCAGCATTATCGTCATCCTGATCTGTTTCGCCGGTCTGTGCCGTTATGTGGCCAAGACCGCCGCCAGCGAAAGCCTCATCAATAGTTATGGACGCATTATTGTCGGGCGCTGGATTGTCTCTGCGCACCAGAATGCGGCGGCCATGATGCTGGTCATCACCTGGATCATCGCCATTGTGCTGCTCTTGGACGTGTTCATGTGGCTGGTCTATCTCAACCTGTCCGTCTGGTTGTTGGTCGCCATCTGGTTTCCTATTCTTTGGCTGGCCGAGCGGCTCACCAGCTGGATCGTCCCGAACATTCCTATCTCGGACGCAACAGGTATACGCAGGGCGTGATGCGTCGGCCCTTGGGCCGCTCTCTTTTTTGCCTGTGTATATCGTGTAACGTCGGTCCTAACGTGCTTGGCAACCGTTGACGAAGTGTCAGCGTCCTATCAGTTGCATGATTCTCAAGATATTGGACAGCTACCGAAAGCACCACCCGCAGGTCTTCCTTCCTGCCGGGGGAAGGGCCTTGCTCCTCCTCCTCCTGTACTCCCTTCACCTCTCCGCCCAATCTCTCCGCCTGTACACCAACCCTGCTGAACGCCCCGCCATTGCCGACGCCCTCCAAGATTTTCGATTTCAAGTAATTGATAATCAATTTGATACCCTCACATTTCTTGTACCGGATACTAGCAATTACGCGGCTGTTGGCGCGGCACTGCTCCAACATCTGCGCAGCAATGCCTACCTGACCGCCTCGCTCGATAGCCTGCGTACGGTCGGCCCCGATGCCGTAGCACGGCTATACCTGGGCTTTCCCGTGCGCTGGGTACAACTGCGCCCCGGTACTGGTGACCACGCAGCATGGCTGGAAGCCGCTGGCTACCGGGCCAGGAATTTTTACGAAAAACCCCTGCGCTACGATGCCCTGCTGGTCCTCGAACAACGGGTACTGGAGCAAGCCGAAAACCACGGTTACCCCTTCGCTACGGTTGGGTTGGATAGCGTTACGGTGACCGACGATGGAGGAGTATCAGCCATTTTAGGGGTTGTTCCGCACCAATTCGTCACTTTCAAAGGCATAAAAATCAATGGGGACGTCCAGTTGCCCGCCGCTTTTTTGCCCAATTACCTGGGCCTGCGCCCCGGCACTGCCTATAGCCGTGCCCGTGTGTTGCGGTTCCGCGACCAACTGCGCACGCTCCTCTTCGTCGAAACGACCGGCAACCCCAGCGTGACCTTCGCGGGGCAGGAAGCCACCGTGAATTTGTTTTTGCAGAAAAAACGCGCCAGCCGCTTCGATTTCATCTTAGGCCTGCTGCCCCAACCCAACAATCCGAGTGGCAAGTTGCTGGTGACCGGCTCACTCAGCGCGGCTTTTCAGAATGCCCTGAACCTTGGCGAACGCTTCGCGGTGGAGTTCGAGCGGCTGCGTCCGGAGACCCAAAAACTGGATGTTCAGGCCGGAGTGCCCTACCTGTTGGGAACTGCCTTCGGGGTGGAAGGGCGGCTCCGTATTTTCCGGCGCGACAGTACCTGGGTGGACGCGCAGTCCGAACTGGGGGTGCAATACCTGTTTACGGGCGACGATTTTGTGAAGTTTTTTTGGCAAAATACCAGCTCGACGTTGCAAAAAGTGGACACTTTACGGGTACTGCAAACCCGCCGCCTACCGCCCAACCTCGACCTGCGACAAAATGGTTTCGGCATCGAAACGCGCCTGAACCGGCTGGACTATCGCTTTAATCCCCGCAGCGGCTGGGCGGTGTCGCTGAAAACGGTGGCCGGGTTCAATACTGTGCAGCGGAACAACCAGATCGAGGGCTTGCGCGACCCGGACAAGCCGGACTTTCGCTTCGCCAGCCTGTACGATACGGTGGCCGGGCGGGTCGCGCGGTTCCGTGCGGAATACAGCGTGGAGGCTTACTTGCCACTCTTTGCACGCAGCACCGTCAAGTTCGGGCTGCGGGGCGGCGATATTTTTTCGGAGAAGAAAATTTTTGCCAACGAGCAGTATCGCTTGGGCGGTACCAAACTGCTCCGGGGGTTCGATGAAGAAAGCTTGTTCGCAACCCGCTTTGCCGTGGCGACCGCCGAGCTGCGATTGCTGATCGGCCCCAATTCATACCTCGCCGTTTTTGGCGACTATGCCTACCTGGAAAACATCACCAACCGGACGCGGCTGTTTTTGCGGCCTCTGGGGCTGGGCACCGGATTGAATTTTGAAACCAAGGCCGGTATTTTTGGCATCAGCGTCGCAGTGGGCCGCCGCGATGTGGGGCAGGGGGTGGACCTGCGGGCGACCAAGTTCCACCTGGGGTACGTGAGTTTGTTCTAAAGAAGTTTAAAACCTGTTCTACTTTAGTTATAGATGTAACGAGTATATAGGTTAGCTATCAACTTCTTATGTTTTCTACACTCACTCGTTCATCCGCGTCGATTTGCTTAATTTTGTGGGAAAAATATTCGGTCATGGAAGGGGCGCATTTCAAAGTGTCGTTTCAACAATCAGAAGAAGTGACACTTTTTTTTAAAAAGTGTCACTTCTGTTAACTTAGGGTGCGATGAGGTATGCACGTTTAGCCACACGGTTAATTGTAAATAAAAATATCACTGTTTAGGGTCACTAAGTGCTTGTTTTCCACATTTCAATGCCCTAGTCGGGCAAAAATCCTCCAAAATTTTTGTCCGGCTAAAGGGGGTTGAAAAGTGGGAAACAAAGCTTGCCCACTCATTTTCCTGTTTTTTCCGGCTGGATTGCCGGTCGATCGTCCCACTTTTGCTCGAACTGATCCGGGATTTGGTAGTTGATCCCCGAATGCCTTCGTTTTCGGTTGTAATAAATTTCGATGTATTCAAAGATCT
>JAYUXG010000565.1:0-17256 GCA_043753125.1 Saprospirales bacterium
CCCGGCCAGTACCGTGTAGCCGCCTAAAACCCGCCTTTTTTGCATCACACCTTCCTGGCGCAAGCGGTCGAGCAAAGGCTTGAATTGCTTTTGCAGAACGGCCGGATCAACCCCGTCCAGGCCCTCGCGCAAGGCCGAATCCTCCGGGATTTGTTCAATGCCATAAATGCGCTTCAAATTCTCGCTGCGGCGTGGAAACTGCTGCCGAAAGGCCAATAAAGAGGGGTCTTTGAGCGAAAAAATGGCAAAACCAGCACTTAACAAGTCTTCTAAAGCATACGAAACGTTGTTCTTTCGATGATCCACGATAGACCCGAAGCCTGCTCTTACCAGTTTGATCAATTCATCAATCATTCAACTTTTTGAATGAAAGGTATTGACCTTCCAGAAACAATGTCAAAAATTAAACATCAAATTTTAGATTCCCAAACCGAGAACCGCTGGCAATATGCCAGTTGTTCTTATGAATTGGGTTAACCCATGCGGTTGGCCAAGCCGCCCAGGCTTTTCCATTAATCGTGGCAGCAGCTTCGCCCCAAAAAGGCGATGGCTCCACGACTGGGGCCGGGTCTTTTTTGCAGGAAATAAACATAGTGGTGATGAGAAACAAAAACAGAATATGTTTCATATCGAAAGAAGTTTGGAAGGAGAGTTAGTGCTGGCAGACGAAGCGTATAGTTTGGTGAAAATTAGTACCATTACATTTTAGCCAATACAACCCAGTTTTGAGGGTAGAGATATCGATCTCTATTTCTTCCAACTTTGAAGCGACTTTATAATCATCCACTTCTTTGACCACCCTGCCCAAAACATCGATTATCTGGAGGTGCACCGTATTGCCAGCCGTCCCTGCCATCCGTACCGACAAGGAGGCAGATGCCGGATTAGGATACACTGTAGTTTTTCCGGTGGTCACCGGCTCGTGCGCCGATACACTTTCACAGGCATAATTCGATCCTGTCACGTTGAAATGCGGCATATTGGGCAACCCAGCATAGTTAGGGGCGAGTAGGGCGATGGCCCACTGCTGAAAATCACAAGCCACTCCCGGGCAATTCGGTTTGTTGATTACACTCAAATAACGGTGACTGCCCGGGCTGGCGATATAAATCCGGCCATCAGGTCCCAATTTTGAGAACGCCAGCGACCCCTGCCCGGGCAAAAGGTTGGAAATATCCAATTCTCCTACCAATTGCATACTGGCCTGAATATCCACCGCTTCGATATCAAACTTAAAAAGTTGAAGGTAGGAAGCCACATACAGATATCGGGAGTTGGGAGAAAAGCACACGCCTCGATAACTGGAGGCAGGGGTCGGAAAGGTTAATTGGATAGGGTTGGATAGGTTCCCTGCTATATTGTCGAAGTCAAAGACCCATAGCCCATTTAGATAATTGCACTGTACATACTTTTTCCCATCCGGACTGAAAGTCGTCTGTCCTCCCCCTCCGTTGCCCCACACCTGTCCTGCACAACTCCGATGCCAGGTGCCGACCCCCTGCTCGGTCAATGGTGTAACAAAATAACAATTGGAGTTCCACTCTGGTGCCACTACCCACCAGTCTGTCCCATTGCTATGCCTGACCGCCTGCAAATACCCCCGTGTAAGCGTATCCTCCACTATCACTTGCTTTTTTTGGACAATAGCCCCCAATCCATTGTCCCCTTTCATGTCAACCACATGATAATATAAATTCGTAGGAATTGGCAACTCAGTTGCTATTGGATCTTCTATATTGTAATTAAATATCACGTACTTATCCGTATCGTTGGGATATGGAAGGGCAGTGTTGTTTTGCCGCATGGGAAAATCATTATAAGCGCACCAGTACTGTAAGGCATAATCACTGGTTATGCTGTCTCCATTCAGCATAATGGCATTTTCTCTGTTCAAGACATAACAGCCCCCCGTGTAAAAAAGCAAATTTCCATTTTTATCACAAATACTTGTAGCGAAATCCCCAGGATCGAGATATATATCTGGATTGGCAATTAAATTGACCAAAAGTGAATCATTATTAAAAATCAGATTATTATGGTTGTTGAATACCCATTGATGGTCGTATTTGCTTTGCGCCTGACTAATTTGGCAGCAACAAATTATAGTAAAAAAGATAATTGGGCGCATATAGAAAAGAAAAAGGGCATACCTTGCCTTCTAGAAGGTAAGGTATGCCTGTGTGAAATTATTGAATCTACTTATTGATGATAAGCTTGTGCGACGATGTATCACCATTGGCATAAACAACGCGCACTACATAAACACCCGGGTGGAGGTCAAGTTGTAAAGGGTTTTCACCGAACGTAATGGCCCGGGTCGCCATTAATTGTCCGGTCAGGGCATAAATTTCCACCTGGCCGGCCATTTCACGCACAGAAACGATGTTGACCCAGTCCTGTGCCGGGTTAGGCGACAGTTGAACTTGCGCTTTTTCACTAATCAGGATTTGATTGGATGGCAAATCCTCCCGATCTTTTACTTCCGGTACAGTACCACATTGTGCTATAAACGATGCGATTGCAGTTAGGTCGCACGCTGGCAAAAAGCCTTGGGCCAAGTACACGGTGGAGCCACCCACTTCCGAACATAGTTTTGCGATGTCCTGCAAAGTATTTATCTGTGCTGCTGTTAATTGGCCGTCCTGTTGGGTTTGTGAAGTCAGGTAAGTGCCCCATACATCTTTCCGATACTGCTCAAAAACATTTTGTGGGCTGATGGTTTGCCATAGGGATAATGCATTATTTAAGGCAGTGGCTTTGCTGGCATCATGCTGTACAAGAATGGCATAGGCAGAGCCGTCCAAAGCTTTCTTTTGGGTAATATAGCCCAAAGATTGGCTTTGGGTCGCCCCTTGTTGCCCCAACAACTGGCTAAGGGCGGCACGTTGTATTTTCAGGTTGTCCAGTACGGTTCTGTCACTCGCACTAAAACGATGGGCATCGTCAATTGCCTTCTCCAATTGATAAAACTTTCCCACGCTGGTGTTTTGCTCCGCCGACAGGAAGGCCACAAAGGCCGGGTGAACAGACTGGTAGGCGGCATTTTCCTGCAATTTTTTGTACAAGAATAGCTTGGCATCCAAAACCGACCCTTCATTCTGGACATAAGTGGCAAAACCACCGTTGGCGATCGACAGATCAACCCAATCAGGGATGAATAGTTGTGCAGCGCAGTTTATATTTAGCGTATCACCTTCTTCGTCAATAAATTCGTCGTTAATATCCGGGGTAATTTGATGCGTAGCCGGATGAAATTCCGAAAAGAAGGTGTATTGGCTGCCGTTCCAGACGGACTGTGGGGTCTGGACAAAAAATTTAGACATTAATAGAACTTCTTCGTCCGTGCTTTCATGCCTCAAACGCGGCTGTACATAATAGTTTCCTGGCCCAGAGGGGCCATGAGGATTATAGACTATCCCTGGGTACCATTTATTGCCTGTCCGGACTTGCTGCCCAATGACTGGATTATTGCCCGTGATTCACAAAGCTTGTTGCCAGCCCCCATAGGTAGTGTTATCGGAAAAAACTGTACCTGGATTCTTCCCGTTTAAAAGATAACCAACGAAGGATGCCCCGTTATTGGTGTTAGAGCAAATGGTAGTCTGGGGAAAATCTCGGACCAGTACACCAATACCAAAAAAAGTGGAAGGATCAATGGTGTTGCTTGTAATTTCATTTTGGCCGCCATTAGGCGAACCCCAATAGTGAATGTGGGTGCCGCCACCGGTGAAATGGTTACCATTCACATGAATATTGTGCTTGGAGCCACCTTTGGCAAGCACTCCTTTATTGTTGCTGGGTCTAGCGATATCGACGTTGAAATGGTTAAGTTCAATGGCAATATCGCTATCCGAAGTATGAGATCCAAACATTGCGACGCCATCTGAAGCACTTCCAACTGGAAATGGAGGCTCTCCGTTTATTTGAAGGCTTGGATTCAAAAGATCAAAGGTGTTTAGTTCAATTACCGCTCTGAAAGTTGAGAGAGTTTGCGTACTAAATTGAATTGCAGAAATATTCCAATCAGGAAGTGCGCCTGAGATGCGGAAATAATTGTCGTTAATGTGTAGATCGTTGTCTGGGTTCGGCATATTTACCTCAACCATATACCGAAATACCATTAGGTCATTTATTTCTTCGAGATAGAATTCATTATTCGTCAAAAGCAATTGGGAAGACTTATAAAAGTATATACCATTTGCCGCAATGTTTTGAAAGGTTGAGTTGCGAACTTCCAAACTACGACCTTTGAAATCGATGCCCCGGTCACGGATGGAGATAAAATCGTAGTCGTCAGCATAGACATTACTGGCGTTGCCTTCTGCCAGAATGCCTTTGATGATTCCTTGGAATGTATTGTTGTTGTTGGCAAACAAGGGGAGTAGATCGGAATCTTTCAGTTTCACACCAACTTGAGTGATTTCGTTGGTCGTCCCGTTCAATGGCGCGTTGCAAATAAAATGATTGCCCGTAAAAACCCAAATCACAGGCCCTAGTATCCAAATATTCGGGAATGGCGTGTTCAGTTCAATACCCACTCGATTGCGGTTGAACGTAGTCTGCTGGATGGATAGGGCGGAAAATCCGCTGGCATAAATGGCTGTCTCCGCATCTTCGATTTCACTGTTGTTCCAGGTGTTGATGGAAGATAGGAAACCCATTGTGATACCCTTCCACAGACTATCGCAAGCAAACAACTTGGAGTTGTTAATGCCCAGCGAACCGCCGTTGTCATAACCGTTGGGGCTTCCCGCAATAGAGATAGTAACCCCGGAATCAATCTTGACCAGCGCATTTTGAAAGGTGAATGGTGCGTCCACCTCAAAGTTGCCGACCACGTATACGTTCCCGGTCACGGACGTGCCAAGCAGGGAAGATTTTGAGTAGGGTGTACCTGCACCGATTTGGATTGCGCACACAAGGTTGGGATTTTTTTCGCAGAGCGTTTGCTCAGGAATCCCAATGAACGTGGGGTTTTTCCTTGGCACATGAAATCTGGAGGTTTCTGTGCCAAGGCAGGCATAGAGTCTACCGTGATAGCGAATAGCAGGATGCCTAAAAGGCGACACCAAGTTCGAGTGTACGAGGTGTAAGGACAATGTTTCATAAAAGGGGAAAGTTTTGTTGGATGGGTGATGAAAAGAGACTAGCGGCCCAAAGGTGGGCTAAACAGTTGGTGGTGAGGTGGAATACTGGTGTTAAATTTTTATTCTTTAACATCTTCGCAAAATGCAACCATTTATGATCGGTTTGTTATTGCCCCGTAGGTTGTACCCCACCAATAGACTTGAATCTGCGAAAGCCTTGAAACCAAATATCAATCATTCCTTTAATTTGACAAAGTAGAACTAGCATTGCACCTCATAATCATACACCTGCCCCTGTACCAAAGTAACCGAATCCAGCACCGTCTTTTTGAGGATGCCACTGCCCGCTTCATACACCGCTGTTTCAATAATAATCTTTCTATTGGCAAGACTGGGCAGTTCTAAGGCCGAGGCATAGCTGTTCAACACGTAACCAGGTCTAAATTGCCTGGGTTGATTTAGATTGACTGAGTAGTCCGAAGTAATGCCATCCAGCGAAGCCATAGCGGTTACTTGCACAGAACCAGTAATCGGCACTGTGGTGTAAGGAAATCCCAACCTTATAATGCCGGCCGACACTACTTTAACATTGGCCGTGGTCACCAATCCATCAATAATCCTTACAGTATCGGCCAAAGCAGTGGGGAGCACTGCCGCTGCCTCATAGTCGGTCGTAATCCAGGGGATATTGCCTTTGAGTACCATTGGAAGATTAACATATTTGGCGGTATATCCTGGCACGTACACTATATGGCGGTAGGCAGCGACGCCTTTATCGTATTTTAATTTGATGGTATAAAAACCAATGCTATTTGTCTTGGCGGAATCTCTTCCCTGGATCATCTCGATGCCGCACAACACATCGTCCCATAGACAATATATACCGGAACGTTGGCGACGGGCGATTGGGTTATTGCGTCGGTCACAGTACCTATGAAAGTCAATTCCAGCAAATTTGGATTTTCTACCGGCGGGTTGTCCTTTTTACAACCGAGGGACAGTAGGGTGAGGGCCAAAAGCCCAAAGGCAAGTTTTTTCATGGGTCAATTTTTTGTCGATGGTTTACACAAGATGGGCGGATGCGCGGTTTGTTGGGGAAACAGCCGGAAGCAAAGTTATCAAAATATGGCCATATCCAAAATTTTTCCACTGAACGATAACGCACTGCGGGAATCAGCCTACTTTTGGCCACCTAAGCCCGGTCACCTTCTCACCTCTCTCACTACTCACGTATGAATCTCCACGAATATCAAGGCAAGGAACTGCTCAAATCCTACGGCATAAAAATCCAGGAGGGCATCGTCGCGCACACGGCAGAAGAGGCCGTCGAGGCGGCCAGGAAGTTGAAGGAACTCTATAATTCCGACTGGTGCGTCATCAAGGCGCAGGTGCACGCCGGAGGCCGGGGCAAGGGTGGCGGGGTGAAGCTCGCCAAAAGCCCCGAACAGGCCGGGGAACTGGCCGGGGCCATGCTCGGTATGCGCCTTGTCACGCCGCAGACCTCCGCCGAGGGCAAGTTGGTTAGCAAGGTACTGGTAGCGCAGGATGTCTTTTACCCCGGTGCCAGCGAACCCAAAGAGTTCTATATCAGCATCTTGACCGACCGCGGGCGCGGCGGCAACGTGATCATGTACTCCCCCGATGGCGGCATGGACATCGAAAAAGTGGCCCATGAGACGCCGGACCGCGTGTTCTTTGAGTTCGTGGACCCGCTGCTCGGTCTGCGTCCTTTTCAAGCCCAGAAGGTAGCCTTTCACTTTGGGCTGAGCGGCCCGGCGTTCAAGGACATGGTGGATTTCGTGCAAAAATTGTACGCCGCCTTCCTCGGCTCCGACGCCAGCCTGTTCGAGATCAACCCCTGCCTGAAAACCTCGGACGACAAGATTATCGCGGTGGACTCCAAGGTGACGCTGGACGACAATGCGCTGTACCGCCACCCAGACCTCGAAGGACTGCGCGATACCGCCGAAGAGGACCCCGCCGACGTGGAGGCCCAGCAATACGACCTGAACTACGTGAAACTGGATGGCAACGTGGGCTGCATGGTGAATGGTGCGGGCTTGGCCATGGCCACCATGGACCTGATCCAATTGTCAGGTGGCGAACCGGCCAACTTCCTGGACGTGGGCGGCACTGCCGATGCGGAACGGGTGGAAAACGCCATGCGCTTCATCCTGAAAGACCCCAACGTGAAGGCCATTTTAATCAACATTTTTGGCGGTATCGTGCGTTGCGACCGGGTAGCCCAGGGCGTGGTGGACGCTTACAAGAAAATCGGTGATATCCCGGTGCCGGTCATCGTGCGGCTACAGGGCACCAATGCCGACATTGCCAAAAAGATCATCGACGAATCGGGGTTGAAAGTAATGGGGGCCGTGGAATTCCAAGAGGCGGCCGATCTGGTGGCGCAGGTGTTGGCGAAAGGGTAAAGGGGAGGTTAGACTATTGGACATTGGAAACAGGCTTATCTTTGTATCTCGACTAAAAAACGATTTATTAACGATGCTAAACGCCCATGAAAAATGACCATTGCCAATCCAATATATGACATTGTATTCAAATACCTTTTGGAGGATTTGGACATTGCCAAAGGGCTTTTGTCTACTATATTGAACGCGGATATAGTGGAATTAAGCGTACAGCCTCAAGAGACTATTGCGGAAACCGAGCAAGACGATAAGCCCATCCGGGTCTACCGGATAGATTTTGCGGCAATTATCAGGCAAAAGGACGGTTCCACCAAAAAAATATTAATTGAGTTGCAAAAGACCAAGTTGAGCACAAACGTATTGCGATTCAGAAGATATTTGGCGGAAAACTACCAGAAACAAGATACAATAGTGGTGAATGGCGTGGAGAAGAAGCAATCCCTGGAAATAGTGACCATTTATTTTTTAGGGTTCAATCTGGATCATATTCCGGCACCGGTGCTGCACGCCAATCACCGTTTTAAAGATGCCAATACGGGAGAGACGGTGAAAGAAGCAAAAAAAGAAGAATTTGTAAGGTTATTGACCCACGAGAGTTACATGATTCAAATGCGGAAGTTGCCGCGAGATATTAAAACAAAGTTATATAGCGTGTTGAGTGTTTTCAATCAATCCTACAAGTCTGGGGATGAACGCGCTTTAGAATACCAAGAAGATATCAATGACCCGCTAGTACAAAAAATGGTGCATCGTTTGACCAGAGCCATAGCCGATGAGACCATGCGCAGGAAAATGGACATAGAAGATGAAATTGAACAGGACTATCAGGAGCATGAAAATATTATTGAACAGAAAAATCAGGAGTTAGAACAAAAAGAACAAGTAATTCAGGAAAAAGATAGGGAAATAGCCGCGTTGAGAAAACGCCTGGAAAATAAAGAATGAAAAAGCCAGGCATACTACGCGGCCAATATAAAGAAACCAAAGGCAGTCGGGCGACTCTGAGCCGCCCGACTGCCTCACTTTTAGATAAACTTTTTTACCGTACAATTAGACCCTACGAGAGGCGTTAAGAAGTTTTTCTGCCCTCCTTGCTGCCGCTGAGCAGATTTTCTCTTGGGCCAATCACCTTTCAAATCTTGCTTTTTTCAACTCTTTCAATGTTATCCATGCATTGATAATTAGATATTTTATTTTTTAATCAATCATAATTCCGTGTCTTTCAAATGCCCAACCATTGAAGAGTCCAACGTCCTAATTTTAATCCCTTCCATCTTCTCAACCACCGATCCATGCTAAAACGAGCAATCTTCCTGCCTTTGGCACTTGGTCTGGCCTTCGCGCTGCCCGCGCAACTGCCCACACCCTGCCCTTCCGGTTCCCAAGCCGCCGAATCCTGCGCCGACGCCTGCATCTTCTGCAACTTCGACGGCTTTGTCGGCTCCACGTACGGGGGGTCGGCCGATGAGGATTCCACCGATTTCTGCGGCACCCTCGAAAACGTGCAATGGCTCGGCTTCATCGCCGGGGCCACTTCCGCTACCTTCACCACCACGCCCATTGCCTGCCTCGACAGCAATGGGGTGCAAATCGCCCTGTATGCCGATTGCCAGGCCGAGCCGCTGGCTTGCAATATCGGCAAGGAATTTGGCGGGGCCGCGCCCGTTTCCATCACCGTCAACAACCTCCAGCCCGGTGCCAACTACTACCTGTTGATCGATGGCTACGGCGGCGACCTGTGCAGTTTTTCGGTCGCCGTCACCCCTGCCGAGGCGGTCTATGAGCCGCCGCTCGGCGTGGTCGGTGCCCTCAGCGGCCCGGTCAGCGGTTGTCCCGGTGCGGTGTTCTCCTACTCGGTGCTGCCCGTCGCCGGGGCGGGCGGCTACTTCTGGGACGGCCCACCGGGTACGCTGGTCAACGGCGAGCCGGTGCCGTTCTTCGCCGCCGGGCCAGCCGGACACCAGGTCAAGATCACCTTGGGCAACCAAAGCGGGCCGATTTGCGTACAGGCCGCCAACTCCTGCCGCCGCAACCCGCCCTGCACCAGCTCGCTGGCCGTGGAAATACTGGGCATGGCCTACCGGCCAAATATTACGCTGGACAGCGTACAGGAGCTGCGTTGCGATGCCCCGTCCAGTACGCTGCTGGCCCAACTCACCGCCGTGGGTGGGAGCTACGCCGTGCAATGGACGACGACCGATGGCCATATCGTGGCCCAAGACAACCAGTTGCGGGTGCTGGTCGACAGCGCGGGTACTTACACCCTGCACGTGACGGATGTGGTCAATGGCTGCGCTTCCACCGATAGCGTGCGGGTGATCGCACCGGCTATCCCGACCCACGCCGCGCTTCATATCCAGTCGATCCGCTGTTTTGGCGAAAACAACGGGGGCCTACAAGTGGACAGCGTAGCAGGCGGCACCCCGCCCTACTTGTATGCGTTGGATGACCAACCGTTGGGCACCCCCTCCGCGTTTGCCTACTTGACGCCCGGCCCGCACACGTTACTGGTCCAAACCGCCAAAGGTTGCGGGTGGGACAGTATATTTACGATACCGGAACCCGGCGAGCTGTTGGTGTACCTGGGCCAAGACACGTCCATCCACCTCGGTCAGGCCGTGCAGCTCTGGGCCACCAACGCGGTGAACTACCCAGAGCGCAATGCGCAGTTGATCGTACAATCGCCTGATTTGCATCCTTTTATGTGCGATACCTGTCTGTACCAGCCCACCCACTCTTTTCGCTACCACGTTATGGTCATCGATGCCAATGGCTGCCAGGCCACGGACGAGCGGGACATTCTGGTGAACAAAGCACGTTACGTCTATGTCCCCAATGTCTTCGCGCCGGAAGCGGCCAGTGGCAACGAAATGTTCACCGTGTTTGGTGGCGAGGATGTGGTCGAAGTACGGTTCCTGCGGGTATTTACCCGTTGGGGCAAGCGGGTGTATGAAGCCCTCGATTTCGCTCCGAACGACCTGGCCACGGCCTGGGACGGCACAGCGGACGGCCAGCGGTTGGACCCTTCCGTTTTTATGTACGAGGCCGAGGTGCTGTTTAAGGACGGCGAAACGGCGGTGTATCGGGGGGACGTGACGTTGTATCGGTGACGTTGGCGACGAACATTATAATGCAATGAAGTGCAATATTTTACTTCACAAACAGCCTCCAAGTAATCATTGTGGTAATACTCATCATAAAAAAGAACAGAATGAGAAACGAAACAATTAGAGATAGACTAATACGCCTGAATACACAAATAAAGACTTGTATGAATTGGAAGGATATAAATAGTTAATAGACACCTATAAATTTTGTGGCTTTTTGGCTCTCCATGAAGTGCTTTATGCATTAGAAAAATAGCAGGCCTTTGAAGGAGTAAATTATAAAAATGGGTTTATGTTCCTTATCGGCGAACACGATATGGGGGAAGTCTGGCCATTGCTGATAAAAGATTAAAGTAATCCACAACATTATATTTTCTGGTTGAGTACCTGAAAAACCAGAGCACTGACCCAAAATTTCACGTTCTTTGGCCGCACAAAGCCGCCCATCGGGCTGCCTTACCACCAGACACGCCAGCACATGACCATACAAATCAACCGCCTGGACGACGCCTTCCACTTTGAGGCCCTTAATGAAGACGGCAAATCCGTCCACATAGACGCTGCTCCCGCGATCGGTGGCCACAACGCCGGGATGCGGCCCATGCAATTACTCCTGGCAGCCATTGGCACGTGCAGCGTGTTCGACATCCTGGTTATTTTGAAAAAACAGCGACAGGTCGTCCGGGATGTGAAAATCACCGTTACCGGCGAACGGGCCGATGCCATGCCCTCTCCGTTTACGGACATCGAAATAAGATTCACTTTTTTTGGCGATTTGAGGCCCGGAAAAGTAGAAAAAGCGGTACAAATGAGCGTGGAGAAATATTGTTCGGTCGCCACCATGCTTGAAAAAACGGCCCGCATTACCCATTCTTTTGAAATCAAGCCTTATTTATGAAACCAGTAACCAATACACCAATAACCAATGAGCAGTCAACCGATAAACCAACCCCCAGTACCCACTTTGAGACCCTCGCCGTGCGCACCCAAGCCACACGCACACCCAACCGCGAACATTCCGTACCGATCTACGCCACGTCCAGTTTTGTCTTCGACGACGCCGAGCAGGCCCGTGCGTTGTTTGCCGATGAGGTGGCGGGCGACATCTACACCCGCTTTTCCAACCCCAACAATGACGAACTGATCGAAAAGCTCTGCCACCTGGAAGGCACGGAAGATGGCATCGCTACGGCTTCGGGCATGGCCGCCATGTTCGTGAGCATGGCCACTTTCCTGCGGGCGGGCGACCACGTGATCGTCTCCCGCTCGGTCTTTGGCTCTACGCATCAGATCGTGACCCAACTGCTGCCGCGCTGGGGCATCCACTACACCTACATCGACGCCACGGCCAGCATGGCGGATTGGGAGGCGGCGATACAGCCCACGACCAAACTGTTCTTCATCGAGACACCGTCCAACCCGGCTCTTGACCTGATCGACATTGCGGCCCTGGCCGACATCGCCAATCGCCACGGGATCATCCTGAACGTGGACAACTGTTTTGCCACGCCTTACCTGCAAACGCCCGCCAAACTCGGGGCGCACCTCGTCACCCATTCGGCCACCAAATTCATCGACGGGCAGGGCCGCACCATTGGCGGGGCCATCCTGGGTTCTAAGGAATTGATCAAGGAGGTACGGTTCTTTGCCCGGCATACGGGGCCGTCCATGTCGCCTTTCAACGGCTGGATTCTCTCCAAAAGTCTCGAAACTTTGGCCGTACGCATGGAAAAGCACTGCCAGAATGCCCTGCAATTGGCCGAAAGGCTACAGGAAAACGGACACCTGCACTGGGTGAAATACCCCTTTCTACCCAACCATCCGCAGTACGAACTGGCCCGGCGGCAGATGCGGCTGGGTGGCGGCATCGTCACTTTCGAGCTGCGCGGCGGCTTGACCCAAGGGCAACAGTTCATCGATGCTCTACAGATGCTGTCCATCACGGCCAACCTCGGCGACACCCGCAGCATCGCCACCCATCCCGCCTCCACGACGCATTCCAAACTGTCGGTGGACGAACGACAGGCGGTGGGCATCACCGATGGCCTGATTCGAATTTCGGTCGGTCTGGAGCACATTTCCGACATTGTGGGGGATATTGAACAAGCACTGGAGCAAGCGGTGGGTGGGTAGATAGTTGGAGTATCCAGCCCTCCCGGGTTTTTGAAACCTAAAAGGGCTATCGCTGCGAAAGATGTTCCTTACTATATGTTCCTATAAGATTTGATCATAGATGAAATTATTCTATCTACTAGTGTTTTTTGGCCTATTCTCCCTGGTGGCAACAGCGCAAACCAACGATCTGATGGTGGACAAACAAGGCGTGCTGCGCTACAAAAACACCAAGCAGGAAGCCGCCTTTTTTGGGGTAAACTACACCCTGCCTTTTGCTTATGCCTACCGGTCGCACCAAGTGCTGGGCGTGGATTGGAAGAAAGCCATCGACCAGGATGTGTACCACTTGTCGCGGTTGGGACTGGATGCTTTTCGAGTCCACGTGTGGGACACGGAAATAACGGATTCCCTGGGCAATTTACTAGAAAACGAACACCTGCGTTTGTACGATTACCTGTTGTTTCAACTAAAAGCACGCGGCATCAAAACCGTCCTGACGCCCATTGCCTTTTGGGGGAACGGCTACCCGGAGCGGGACGAAAAAACCCTGGGCTTTTCCAGCATTTACCCCAAGCGGACCGCCCTGGTCAATGAAAGGGCGATCAAGGCCCAAGAGAACTACCTGCGGCAATTTTTCCAGCATATCAACCCCTACACCCGGCTGGCCTACGAAAATGACCCCGATATGCTAGCGGCGGAAATCAACAACGAACCACACCACAGCGGCCCCAAAGAGAAAGTGACCGCCTATGTGAACCGCATGGCCCAGGCCGTCCGCAGCACGGGCTGGACCAAACCGATTTTTTACAACATCAGCGAGTCGCCCAGTTACGCCGATGCGGTGAGCAAGGCCAACATCGACGGCGTGAGCTTCCAGTGGTACCCGACTGGCCTGGTAGCTGGCCACGAGCAGCAGGGCAACTACTTGCCCCATGTGGATCGCTACGCCATTCCTTTTGGCGATACCATTCCGGCCTACGCCAACAAAGCCCGTATGGTGTACGAATTCGACGCCGCCGACGTGCTCGGCCCGTTTATGTACCCGGCGATGGCCCGCAGTTTCCGGACGGCAGGTTTCCAGTGGGCCACCCAGTTTGCCTACGACCCCCTAGCCACCGCCTACGCCAACCCGGAATACCAGACGCACTTTCTCAACCTCGCCTACACGCCCTCGAAAGCGATCAGCCTGCTGATTGCCTCGAAGGTATTCCACCAGGTGCCGCGCGGGAAAAATTACGGGGCCTACCCCGCCGATACTTTGTTCGAGGTCTTCCGGGTGAGCTATGCCGAGTCGTTGAGCGAAATGAACAGCGCGCAGGAATTTTACTATTCCAACTCCACGCCCACCTGGCCAATAGATGCCGCCCGGTTGCAGCACGTGGCCGGGGTGGGCTCTTCGCTGGTGGCGGCGTATACGGGCTACGGGGCCTACTTTTTGGACCAACTGGAAAGCGGTGTGTGGCGGCTCGAAGTCATGCCCGATGCCCTCTTCGTGCGCGATCCTTTTGAAAATGCCTCCTTGCAAAAAGTAGTCAGCGCGATTGAATGGCAGCAGCAGACCATGGTCTTACAGCTCCCTGACCTCGGTCTGGACTTCGAGGTGCAGGCGTTGAACACGGGCAATACCTACACCACCACGGTACGCGGATCGCGTTTCACCATCCGGCCCGGCACTTATTTGCTGCGCAAAAAAGACCTGTCTACTCCCCGCTGGACGCCTCAAAGCCGCTTTGGCGCCCTGCAAATTGGTGAATTTGTTGCGCCCCCGCCTACGCCAGCAGCACCAGCAGCCGTCCACACGCCTTACGCCGAGGTCTCTGCCGGACAGCCGTTTTTCATCCGCGCAACGCTGACCGGGATGGACTCGACGGATGTTGCTACCCTGTATATCAATAAGTTGTACGGCGATTACCAAAATATAGCCATGCTTCGGGGCCAACGTTCCAACGACTTCCAAGCCCTGGTGCCAGCGGAACTGGTCACACCCGGCCTGCTGAACTACCGCATTGTCGTCCGGAAATTATCGGGTGAGTATCGCAGCTTCCCCGGCGGACACGTGGGCGACCCTTTTGCCTGGGACAATTACCACCAGGAACAGTGGCAGACGTTGGTTGCCCAGGCGGGCAGCGGCCTGGAATTATATAATGCCGGTACGGACCGTGCCACCGCCAACCTGTTAATGCCTGGCGGCTGGCGACCCAAAGCCACGCAGTACGTGACCACCGAGCATTCCAACCAATTGGCCGTGCGTATGAGCGTGGAGAAATTGCTGGACAAACAGGTGATGGGCATACAGTATTTCTGTGGCCAGAAAATGGCGGCTCGGAAAGCGGACATAGCTGCTTTCCAAAAACTGGTCTTGTATGCCCGCACCGACAATGCTGCCCCGGTGCCAGTGCGAGTGGCCCTGATCACCACGACGGGCCATGCTTGGGTGGCCACGGTCACGATCAACAACAATTGGGCCCCAATCGAGATTCCGTTGACCAGCCTACGGCCCGGTGCCGCGTTGCTGCTGCCCCGCCCCTATCCCGGCTTTTTGCCGCTTTGGTTTCAGGGAGACCAAGCGGGTACTTTCGACCTTCGCCACATCGAGAAAGTGGAAATATCCATTGGCGCGGATTATCCAGCCAGTGCTTTGAACCAGGCATACAGTTTGGAAATCGAATCGCTGCGGCTGGTCAAGTAGTTATTTACTTCCAAAGTAATACATTTGCTCCGCCCCCTCTTGTCCGTCCGGCCTAGGGCAAGCATCTAAACCCCCTTAGCCCCTTTTTTGTTAAACTCTTCCCTGCCACTCTATACCTACCGCACTATGAACTATCAACCCAGCCCCCAACGCTACCAGTCCATGCCCTACCGCCGCTGTGGCCGCAGCGGATTGCAGCTGCCCGCCATTTCGCTCGGCCTGTGGCATAACTTCGGCCACGTGGACGTGTTGGAAAATTGCCGTTCTATCCTGCGCTTCGCCTTCGATGCCGGCATTACGCACTTTGATTTGGCCAACAACTACGGCCCGCCGCCCGGCTCGGCGGAAGAAAACTTCGGGCGTATCCTGCGCGAGGATTTTCAGGCCCACCGCGACGAACTGATTATCTCCAGCAAGGCCGGCTTCGATATGTGGGAGGGTCCCTATGGAGAATGGGGTTCGCGTAAGTACTTAGTAGCCAGCCTCGACCAGAGCCTGCGGCGCATGGGCCTGGAGTACGTAGACATCTTTTACCACCACCGCCCCGACCCGGACACGCCGTTGGAGGAGACCATGTCTACCCTGGACTTGATGGTGCGGCAGGGCAAGGCCTTGTACGTGGGCATCTCCAACTACCCAGCCGATGAGGCGGCAAAGGCGATCCAAATCCTCCGGCAATTGGGTACGCCCTGCCTGATCCACCAGCCGAAGTACTCCATGTTCGTCCGCTGGGTGGAGCAGGGCCTGCTCGACGTGCTGGAACGCGAAGGCGTGGGGTGCATCCCCTTTTCGCCCTTGGCCCAAGGGCTGCTGTCGGCCAAGTACCTGCATGGCATCCCCGCCGATTCGCGGGCGGCCAAGTCGCATGGCTCTTTACAGAAAGAAGCCGTTAGCGAGGACCGCCTGCGGCAAATCGTGCAGCTGCACGACATCGCGCAGGGGCGGGGCCAAACCCTGGCCCAGATGGCCCTGGCCTGGCTGCTGAAAGATCCCCGGGTGACGTCCGTACTGGTCGGTGCCAGCAAAAAGGAGCAGTTGGCGGATTCGCTGCGCTGTTTGGAACATTCGGAATTCAGTAGCGACGAATTGGCAGAAATTGAGCGGGTGCTGGCCTAATCTACTGAAACCATCTATCTTCTTCGCGAAACATCCACCTTGCGGATTAGATGCTGATGTTTTGCAAAGAAGAGCGTTCGTTATTAATTACCCTGTTTTCATGGCTACTCCCGAAAAAACGCCATCGCCTCCTCCGCCCAACCTTCGCGCCGCTCGTTTGGGTCAGGCGCAATTTTTCTCCGACTACTTTGTCTGCCAGCAAGTTATCTACGCTGAAATGCCCGCTGGCGAAGGCCACATCCACGGTGTCGCGGTAGACTTACCGCAAAACAAATTGCATTGCACCTGTGCTTTCCGGCCACAGCCTTGTTTACACGCCTTAGCCTTCCACCATTTCTTTCTTCATGCTTCCGGCATTGATTTCCCGACTGCCGAGGTAATGCCCGATTGGGTACACGCACTGTTGGCGGGAACCGGCGGACGGGCGCAGCGTAGTACGCCGATGGACCAGGCGGCGGCCCGCGACAAACGCCGCTACGAACGCCTCGAACGCGCGGCCAATGGGTTCGAGGACCTTGAAGATTGGTTGCTGGATGTTATGCGCCGGGGACTGGCCACCACGGTGTCGGAAGACCCTCACTGGGCGGCAGGGATTGCGGCCCGCGTGGCCGATGCCTCGCTCACCAACCTGAGCCGGACGTTGCGTTTGGTTGGAAATATTCCCGCTACTCAGTCCGATTGGGCCGAAAAAGCTTTGGCGGTGCTGGCCGAAA
>JAYUXG010000566.1:0-3035 GCA_043753125.1 Saprospirales bacterium
CGACCGTCGATCATGATTTTCACGCTGTTTTTGCCCTTGACGTTCACATTGTCGTTGTTGTCCACGGTCACGCCGGGGGCTTTGCGCAGCAGTTCCAGGACACTCAGACCGGTGGAGTTCACGGTACCCTCCACGTTCAGGATGGTTTTGTCGGCCTGCACCTCCACGGCGCGGCGGCGGGCAACGATGGTGACCTGGGCCAGGGCGGTAGCATCGGTGAGCAGGGTAATTTTGTCCAAGGTCAGGTTGCCACCATCATAATCAAAGGCAGTCAAGGCGGCATCGCCAGCTCCGATCAGGTTGGCGCGGAGGAGGTAGCGGCCAGCGACCACGCCCATGAGTTCAAAGGCACCGTCTGTGCCAGTCACCGTGCCTTTCACCAAGGAGGAATCGGTCGCCTGGAGCAGGGTAATGGTGGCAAATTCTGCCGGAATGCCGCCCGTTTGTTCCACTGTACCGCTTATTTTTTGGGCGGACAGGGAAAAGGAAAGGCAGAACAAGGCAAGTATTGGAAGCAGAAAAGATTTCATAACCGAAAGTGAATCTATGGTTTACGTTATTGCAAGGAGAGAAGATTACAGCAAAGATGTGGTTGATAATTAGTTTGCAAAGCATAGAACCTACTTATGCAAGGTTCTATCCTATGAATAGTCATTTTTTAACGACAAAGGCAGCAAAAGGCAACCAGCAAATAAGCAATGCACCATGCCACAAAACGCCACCTGAGGTTCCTCTAAACTGTTCTATCCAATGCCCGATGAGACCACGGCAAGGACATAAAGGTTACAGCCTAGCTGCACCGACCGGGCGAACAGTAGGTTTGCATAGACGAATGGAGGAATGTAGAGGACGGAGGGGGGAAAAAATCTAAAAGTCGGAGAACCCGGCCCAGCGTTCGCCGAACTGCTCCCAAAAAGCCAGCACTTTGCTCCGGGCGGGGAATTCAGAGTAGATGAGACCCTGTTGCACGCACTGTAGCACGTGCAGGGTAGGCTTGGACACTTCTTCGGGCAAATGATCGGAGGGGAGCCACTGCACGTCCTTGAACTTTTTTGGCTCCAGCGAAGCTGGCACGCCCCGAAAGCGGTCGGTCTTAAAATAGAGCACCAACAGCGTTTCGTCCTTTTGCAGTTTATGGCGGTGCAGCACGTGGACCAGGGTCAGTTCATTTGGATCGACGAGGATGCCCGCTTCCTCTAAGGCTTCACGGGCCAGGGCTTCGCGGGCAAATTCCCGGTCTTCCACGTTGCCGCCGATGAGCGTGATACGGCCACCGTTGCGCTTGGTCTGGCGCAAAAACAGCATTCTCGACTCACTCTCCAGGATGAGCCGCACAGCGAAAATGTGCATGGCTTACTCGGCGTAAATGTCCAGCAGGGCAGTCTCGAGGGCTTCTTTCGAAGCCTTTTGGAGCAGCATTTCCTTTTGTTTGGCCGTTTGCCGATGACGGACGTCCACTTGTGTTTTCCGGTACACCAGCATTTGTTCCTTGGTCTGCAACAAGCGGCGAATACTGCCCAGCGTACCCGTTTGGAGGCTTTTTCGCTTGGTTTGGTACAATGTGGGATTGCTCGCCTGCAAGGGGGCCACTTCCGCTTGATTGCGCAGTTTGCGCACCTGGATTTGGTACATTTGCTTGGCTTGATCGGCGGTGAGCTCGTATTTCTTGGCCAGGGCCTCGGTGGCAGCCGCGGCTTCCTGGTTTCTGGCGGCAGGAGCAGGCGAAGCCGAACCGTTCGATTGAGCGACGAGAGAAGTTATATTCAAAAAGGCAAGGAGCAAAAGAGCGAGTGCTTGCGGCATAGTCGATTTTATTGTGAAAACGTGAGGTCAAAAGTAATAAACCTTTGCGATACGTAGCCAGCAACATTGTGGCCGCTAATTGGCAAAAGGTGATTTATAGCTTTGAATTAACACCGTCTGTTGCAGACCAACCCGCGTTGCCTATTGGGCTATCGGCGGCGCGGGCATTCCCGCCACTTCCAGTTTCCAGCCCGCACTCTCGGCCATGAAGCGCATGAGGTCGAACATCTTGGCGGCTTGCTCGCTGGCCGAGGGCAGCAGGTTGCTTTTCAGGGCCTGATCGCGGATGAGGTCTTTGGCGCGTTGGTTGATGCGGGTGTAATCCTCCGGGGTGAAAGTCGCGAACAGCCCTTCCGAAATATCGTAGTAGTCCAAACTATGGTCAATACTGAGGATTTGCGGTTCGGGCAGCGCACTCATCCGAATGGTGTGCGTGAGCGGGTCGGCCTCCATTTTCAATAGGTTCAGGTCATAGCCCGCCGACACGGTAGCCCGCACCCTGACCAGCACTTTTTTGTCCCAAAACACGGAAAAATAACCTTGGTACTCGCTGTAGTTGTAGATTTCGGAAAACTGGCCCTCCACGGTGATCAATTTGCTAACCGCCTGGATTTTTTCCAGCAACACGGTCGCCTCCTCGGTAATCTGTTTTTGGGGGACAAAAAAACGATAGGTCAGCCAGCCGCCCAGGGCGAAGACGGCGAGGAAAAGGAGCAACTGCGTAAATGTTCTGATCATCGAAAATCAATAGGCAAGAAATGCAATAGCAAATTGGCAATCAATTGTCAGCAAAGGTAAAACAATCAACCGATAGACGATAAACGGCGGATGACAAAGCAGGAAACTACGGTCGTCCACCGCAAATCGCAAGTCGTCCACCGTATAGAAAGTTTGCGCGTTCTTTGCCGAAAAATTTGATAATCATGCGATTCAAAAACCCGCTGTCCGACGTTGGTGGCCCCCTTTTGCTTGTGCTTTGGTGGCCGGTTTTGTTATCCGCGCAGACGGACACGCTGCGGCTGCTGTTCACTGGCGACATCATGGGCCACAGCCCGCAGATCGCCAGTGCCCGGGTGGGAGCAAGCCAGGAATATGACTACCGCCCCTGCTTTCAATACATCAAGTCCATCCTCCAGCAGGCGGACTTAGCCATCGGCAACCTCGAGCTGACACTGCCCGGCAAGCCCCCCTACACCGGTTATCCGATGTTCCGCAGCCCCGATGCGCTGGCC
>JAYUXG010000567.1:0-7431 GCA_043753125.1 Saprospirales bacterium
TAATTTTCCAACACAAACGATCCTAAACCGTCGAGACTGGAGTAGAAGGCTTTGCCGCCATTCGTTTGCGTAAAGGCTTCTATAAAACGCACTAAATAAGGATCGCGGGCGATCATAAAAGTGGTGATTGGAATATCTACTTTCTTGCAGCGCTGGGCCAGGTTGAGGCAGCGATTGACAATTTTACGATCCAGACCAAACGAATTTTTGTAATAGTTTTTACCGATTTTCAGGCAAGTGGGTTTGCCATCGGTGATCATGAAAATCTGCTTGTTCGGGTTGCGGCGTTTTTTCAAAATATCCATGGCCAGCTCCAGGCCCGCCACGGTATTGGTATGGTAGGGTCCGACCTGCAAATAGGGCACTTCCTTCAATTCTATCGGCCAGGCATCGTCCCCAAAGACCAAAATATCCAACGTATCCTTCGGGAAACGGGTCTGGATAAATTCGGCGAGGGCCAAAGCCACCTTTTTGGCGGGCGTGATGCGGTCTTCGCCGTACAGGATCATGGAGTGCGAAATGTCGATCATCAGCACCGACGACATCTGGCTTTGGTAGTACGTCTCGTGGACCTCAATGTCCTTTTGGGTCAGGTGAAACTCGTCGATGCCCTGATTAATGTAAGCGTTGCGCAGGGAGTTGGTGACGGCCATGTTTTCGAGGCTGTCGCCAAATTCGTAGGGTTTCACATCGGAGGTATACTCGTCGCCGCGCCCGATAATAGTGGTGTTGTGGCTACCGCTTTTGGCTTTTTTAAGGTCGCCGAAAATGTCGTCCAGGCTCTTTTGGCGCAAACTGATTTCCAGTTTAGAGGTCGGCCCCATGCCGCCTTCCCCACCACCATCGCGGCGGATGTAGCCTCTTTCTTCCAATTCCCGGAGAAAATCGCCCATGCCGTACTCGTCATTGGTGAGTTTGTATTCACGGTCGAGCTCGTTCAACCAAGCCAACGCCTCCGACACATCGCCGGACGTATAGAGCATGAGCTCCTGAAAAATCTTGAATAGCCGGTCGAACATACTTTGGTTCGGGTCGGCCTTATGGTCGGAGAATCGGAAACCTATCATACGGTGGGACAATGGACGGACTACGGTGGACGATGAAACAGCCTCTAAGGGATTGGCAATCTCCTAAACACGCAGGTAGTCAAATCGTTTAGTTTGCCGATAGCTGACGGATGCATTTCAAACTTTCGCACCCATACTAACTCCACGTACCAATCAACCAGTCAGCCAACCTTCATTCCGCCACAATCTTTATGCTTTCCTGCTTCTTGCGCCCAGCCACCAAGTCAATGGTCTGTTCCTGTACGCCATCGCTGATGAGTACGCGGGCAGTGTTAGGCTCGGATTTGCCAAAATTGTCGGCGTACACCGTGAGCAGGTATTCTTTTTTGCCGGGCGGCAAGGTGATTTTGTATTCGCGCGGCTTCTTGGTCAGGCTGATCTGGTTCACCACCCGCTTATCGTCGATGAAGATAGAAACGATGTCACCATCCTCCAACTGACTGTCCCAGATTTTGACCCGGATTTCGCGGGTCTTTACCTTCACCGTCTCGCTTATTTCCACTTCCCGGCCTTCGATGAGCAGGGGCGCAGCGGGGGTCTGTACCACTGGTGGCTCCGGGGTAACGGCCGGTTTTTCGACAGGCTTCACCGGCGGTTTTGCGGACTTTTTCGGCGGTTTGGGGGTATCGGCTATTTTCGACGGCTCCTCGTCGCAGGGAAGCTTGCAGGTTCCGGTAAACATAATATCGAAGCCCGGCCCTGCTTCGCTCACGTTGCTAATCAGAATCACGTATTTCTCGCCCGCCACCACTCGCAACGGGGCCAGCCAGGTGTTGTCGCCCTCGTCGCCGCAACCCGCATCTTCGCTCGTATCCTTTTCCCCGTCGCGCAGGCCGGTCGAACCCATGCAGGGACTGGCACCTACATTGTAGTAGCTATCGCCAGCGGCCATGCAGCGGATGATTTGTTTATAGCGGCAGTCGCCCGTAGGGGGCAATTTGAACACTACGAAGTCGATGTCATCCTCCGGGTTGCGGGGCCGGATGGTAAAGGCCAGCGAACCGGGCTTGGTGATCTCAAATTTGATCCAGGTTGAATTTTCCTCGGCCTGGCCATAATTTTCACCGTTCATGAAACAGGCTGTAAAGTCGGCCTCCGCCCGATCGCTTCCTTCTCCGCCCACGCGGTCAATGGTGTAATTTTGTTTTTTACAGATGCTCATCGCCGTGCCACAATCGGCATAACCCTGCGCCAACAGCGCAAACGGCATCAGAAAGGAAACCAGCACAAGAAGTACTTGTCGCATAAATAGGGGTGTTTTTTTTTGGTACTAAAACGGCTACCAAACGACAATTCCGGCGAAACAGTTTGTGGGGGCCTCCTAAAATTTGAAAGAGGGGCATTATAACAGCCCCCGGCCCTGCATCAAACCCACCAGCCCTTGTGCCTGCGCTATGTGGTGCTGGGCATGGCGCACCAACCACTCGAAGACGTTGCCCAAAGTATAGTGAAAAAAGCCGGATGGACCGCGCCCCACCTTCGAGCGATTGAGGTCCACCTCGCGGGCAGCCTGGAGGTTGCGCAACAAGCGTTCACAGTTGATAATAAAGGTCTTGATTACTTCTGGACCGAGTGGCTGCTGATGAAAATCGTAGCGTTTTTTTGTCTTACGCGGTCGGTCAATGGCCTGTTCCACTCGGCGGAGATCGCGGCGCGCCAGGCGACTGTACCCCACGCTTTGGCCCGCTGGCCACTGCCGGGCCTTTGCCTTGTGGATGGCGGCTTCGATCCGTGGTAGGTACATTTCGGCGAACCGGTTGAGGTGGGCAAAGCACTCCAGTACGTTCCAGCGCGATGGGTCGGGCCGGTACTGCCCCGCCGCTTCGTCCAGCGGCGCAAATTCAGTGCGCACCTGACCCAGCAAGTGGCGCAAATCAGTGGCAAGCTGGTCGATGAGTTCGTTTTGTTTCACGCAGCGTCGGGCGGTATAGCAGTGCTTGTTGGGCAAAGGGCGCAAAAGTAACTGACTTGGCGGAACGCTGCGGAAAAACCAGCTGCATAATTTTTCGCCAAATTGACCGACCTTTGCGGCCTTTTAACAAAAGGCAAAAAAGAAAAAGGGCAAATTTGCCCATTGCCCATTGCCCATTACCCATTGCTTTATTGCCCGTTGCTTCATTTGCCCATTGCCTGTTTTACCCATGCGCGCCAGAACTTTTCGTCCCGACAAAATAAACGTCATCACGCTCGGCTGTTCCAAGAACCTGGTGGACAGCGAGAACCTCATTACCCAGCTGCGGGGCAACGACTACCAAGTGACCCATGAGCGCGAGGACGCTAAAGCCAACGTGGTGATTATCAACACCTGCGGCTTCATTGACTTGGCCAAACAGGAGAGCATCGAGACCATCGTGGAACACGCTACGCTGAAAAAAGCCGGACATATCGAAAAGTTGTACGTCACCGGCTGCCTGTCGCAACGCTATAAAGACGACCTCGAAGTAGCCATACCGGAAGTAGATGCCTTTTTTGGCACCCTCGAAATGCCCGCTCTGCTGGCCCGCCTGAACGCCGACTACAAGCACGAACTGCTTGGCGAACGCCAGATCACCACGCTGCCGCACTACGCCTACCTAAAGATTGCCGAGGGCTGCAACCGCACCTGCTCGTTCTGTGCCATCCCGCTCATGCGCGGCAGACACGTCAGCCGCCCAATGGAAGAGCTGGTGGCCGAGGCCAGGAACTTGGCCCGACGCGGGGTAAAGGAACTGCTGCTCATTGCGCAAGAGCTCACTTATTACGGCCTTGATCTGTACAAACAACGCGAACTGCCGCGCCTGCTCCACGCCCTGGCCGATGTGGAGGGCATCGAGTGGATCCGGTTGCACTATGCCTATCCGTCCAAATTTCCGTTGGAAATACTCGATGTGATGGCCGAGCGGCCAGAAGTGTGCAACTACCTCGACATTCCACTTCAACACGCCAGCGATTCGGTGCTGCACCTGATGCGCCGCCAGATCACCCGTGCCGAGACCACAGAATTGATGGCCAGAATTCGCGAAAAAGTGCCGGGCATTGCCCTGCGCACTACTTTTCTGGTTGGCCACCCTGGCGAAACGGACGACGACTTCAACCAATTGCTGGACTTTGTACAAGAGCAGCAATTCGATAGGGTAGGGGTGTTTCAATACTCGCACGAGGAAAGCACCCGCGCCTACGATCTGCCCGACGACATCCCCACCGAGGTAAAGGCCGAACGCGCCCAACGCCTGATGGACATCCAGTCGGATATTTCACACCAGCATAACCAAGCCAAGGTTGGCCAGACCTTCAAGACGCTGTTTGACCGCCAAGAGGGAAAATACTACATCGGGCGCACCGAGGCGGATTCGCCAGAGGTGGATAACGAGGTGTTGGTATTGGCCAAAGGCGGCTATGTGCGATTGGGTGATTTTGCGCAGGTGAAGATCACTGGCGCGGAAGAATTTGATTTGTATGGGGAATTGGCGGGCCTCACCACCGCATATACTTCGAGGCCACCAACGCTGCCGACAGAATCACCCCGACCATAATCGCCAGCACCACCAGCACAAAATTGAAAGCCGTGTGTGGACGATGCGGCACCATATCGAAGGCAGCTTCGCCGAGTATTTCGCGGGCCACATCTGCATCCGCCGGACGGGTGTGCAGACGGATAACCCCTTGCAGGTGCGGCATCACCGATTGGACGGTATGATTGGCCAAAAAACACGGAATTCCTTCCGCCCGCAGTCGGGCGGCGGCCACTTCGGCTTCCATGGAAGAGAAAAACTTGCCAACCACCTCGCCCTCCCCGTATTCGTCGAAGAAGGGGTTGTCGCCAAAATCGAAATCGTCAAGCAGGTCGGTGCGGCGCATAGTGGCTGTATGGACAGCAAAAAGGCAATTTTGTTGAAAGAAAGTCCATCAACCCTACCGCTCCGGTACATAAACATGAAAAGTCGCTCCAGTGCCTGGCACGCCTTCCGCTACAATAAACCCATTGTGACTCTCCACATTCTTTTTGCAAATAGCCAGTCCAACGCCCGTGCCCGGGTACTCGTGCTGGCCATGCAGTCGCTGAAAGACTTCAAAAATCCGGGTGCTATAAACCGGGTCAAAACCAATGCCGTTGTCGGCAACCGTCAAGTGGTAGTAGGTGCGGTCAGCGGAGGCACCGGGATGGGTGATGCTATAGCCGGGCTGCTGTTCCGCCCAGACCGCTATGCGGGGCAGCACATCTTTTCGGGCAAACTTCAGCGCATTGCTCAATAAATTGGTGAACAGCTGTCGAAATTGGAAAGGAATGATCGGCAAAGTGGGCAATATCCCGGTATCAACCGTGGCTTGCTTATCTTGTATTTCTCGTTCCAAGTCGCTCTTCACTTCGGCCAATAACCGGTTTAGGTCGGTCGGTTGGAATACTTTTTCCGCCATCGTGGTGTGTGAGTACGTCAGCAGGTCCCCGATCAGGGTCTGCATCTGCTGCACAGAGTTTTGCAGCCGACGAAAATATTCATGGCCTTGGGTCGAAAAATTGGCACTTTCCTTGTTCTGTATTCGGGAAGCAAAATCTTGAATTTTGCGCAATGGGTTTTGCAAATCATGGCTGGCGGTGTAGGTGAAGCTGTCCAGCTCTTTGTTCATGCGTTCCAGTTTTTCGTTGGCCTGGTGGAGATCAAGAGTACGGGCTGCCACCTGTTGTTCCAAGTTCTGGGGGTTCTTTTTTTGCTCATCGATATTGCGGCTGATGGTGGCCACGCTCACGATTTCGCCAGCATCGTTTTTTACCGTAAAAACCGCATAGTTCATCCAGATGGGTTCCTGCGTTTTGAAGTGCCGCAAACGGATTTCCATTTCGGCGTAGTCTTCGGTCAAGACGCGCGGCAGCAGGGTGTTTTGCACAAGTTCTACATCCTCGGCAAAAAAGAAATCGGTAAATCTTGTTGCCCCGGCTGCCGATATATTTTCCAGCCCTACCAACCGCAATCCTGCAGGATTGATGTAGATAGGTACTCCGTTTAGATCACAGGTCCCAATGAAGTCACGGCTGTAATCGGCGATGCGCTCGAACCGCAATCGTTCTTCCTCTTTGCGCTGGTTGTCCGGTTTAACATCGGGTGTTGGGTGAATATTCATAGCCATATAAAAAGATGCAGAGAGGGGAAGACTATACGTCTGGTTGAACTTAATAGGGAAGAGATCGAAGCATACAGAAATATGCGCCGTTTTTTTGTTAATAATATCGTGCCGTGACTAATATATTTCATCGCCAAAATTGTTTTTTCAGTAGGATGATTTTCGTTTTCGCTCCCTGCCGGACAATTTTCCACACCAGACTTTTCCGGCAAACGTCGGAATTACCGTACCTTCGCCCGCCCTCTCAATCAATGCTTCACTTACCATTATACCTATATTTTGCCACTTATTAAGTCTATATCTGGTTTTCGCGGCACCATTGGTGGAAGCCCTGGCACTAACCTAACTCCACAAGACATTGTGGAATGCACGGCCGCTTTTGGGCAATGGATCCTGAACACCAGCGGAAAACCCAGTATTGTGGTGGGCCGCGATGGGCGCATCTCTGGGGAAATTGTTAATGGATTGGTAGTCAATACGTTGCGCAGCATGGGCATTACGGTCATTGACTTGGGCCTCAGCACCACCCCTACGGTGGAAATAGCCGTACCCATGGAGTATGCCGGTGGCGGCATCGTGCTCACGGCCAGCCATAACCCCCGCGAATGGAACGCCCTGAAACTGCTGAACCAGCATGGCGAGTTCATCAGTGCCAAGGATGGGGCCGAGGTGCTGGCCCTGATCGACCAAGGGGGTATCCAGTATGCCACCGTGGAAAAATTGGGCAGCTACCGCACCGACGACAGTTATATCCAAAAACACATTGACCGCATCCTGGCCCTGCCCCTGGTGGACATCGAGGCTGTGCGCGCCAAGAAGTACCGCATCGTGCTGGATGCCGTGAACTCGACTGGCGCGCTAGCCGTACCGCCGCTGCTCGAAGCCTTGGGCTGCCAGGTCATTCTGCTGAACGGGGAGGTGAACGGCCATTTTGCCCACAACCCGGAGCCGCTGAAAGAACACCTTGGCCAACTCAGTACGGAGGTACGCCGACAGCGGGCACAATTGGGCATCGCCGTGGACCCCGACGTGGACCGCCTGGTCTTCATGTGTGAGGACGGCGAGATTTTTGGCGAAGAATATACGCTGGTAGCAGTGGCCGACTATGTGCTGTCCAAAAAGCCCGGCAACACGGTCTCCAACCTGTCGAGTACCCGCGCCCTGCGCGATATAACGGCCAAGTACGGGGGCGAGTGCTACTCGGCAGCCGTCGGCGAGGTGAACGTGGTGGAAAAAATGAAGGCGGTCGGGGCGGTGATCGGCGGCG
>JAYUXG010000568.1:0-3028 GCA_043753125.1 Saprospirales bacterium
GAATTGTTGTTTTTCTCGTTCGGCGAAGTAGTTGAGGATAGCAGCGTTGCCTTGTTTGATGATTGCGGGCGGAGGATTACTCCATGGATTATCATCTACAAAAATCCCTTTCCCAGTTCCATATCCAAATTTATAGAATACTGGAAGATTATCTGAAATTAACATTTTAATTGGAAGTAAATCGACAATAAAGTTTTTGCTAATATCTAACTTCCTAAGTTTATCCAAACCCTTAAGGGGTCTTAAATCAATAACCTTATTGTTGGTCAAAAAGAGCGTCTGTAAATTTTTAAGTTCTGAAATTGCATCAATTATTTCGATTGAATTATTGGTCAAATATAATATAATTAACTTATTTAATTTACTAACAAAATCAATGTTATGAATTGCATTACTCCGTAAATCTATACCTTGCAGATCAGTTAATTGGCCTAGTACACTTACATCTTGTAACTGATTATTGGAAAAAAGTACCCTCCTTAGTTTTGGTAAATTTATTAAAATATCAATCGAAGTTAACTGATTATATCCAAATTTTAAATCTTTAACATTAACAAGATTTATTATGCAATCTGGGATTTTCGTTATTTGGTTTTTTTCAAGGTTGAGGCGTTTCAACCAAACACAATCCCCCACCTCCTCCGGCACCTCCGTCAGCCCACAATTCCCCAAGTCCAGCGTGGTCGCCTTGGTTCTTTTGTTTTCAGCAATGAGTTGGAGTGCCAGTGCAGACATAGAAAAAGAAAAAATTAGATTATTAGATGGTCAGCAATCCTGAAGTAGAACAATAAGGCTGGAAAAGCGCATCTTTGGTGACGATCGGCATTTTTTCGGCAATGGATTGGCCGATTAGCAGACGGTCGAACGGGTCGCGGTGATGGAATGGCAGCGCGGCTGATTGTAGAAGATGGGAAAGATCAATGGGCAATAAGTTGAATCCCTGGGCCACAACATCTTGGAAGAAAATTTCTAGAGAAGCATCAAGGTCAAGTTTTCCAAGACTGTTTTTGATGGCAATCTCCCGTAAACTGGCCATGCTGATAAAAAAATCGTTGTCTGGTCTGTCAATCGCATCTTTTGCGTTTTGACTTATCTCATCAACGCCAGAGTAGTGCCAGAGGAATACATGGGTGTCCAAAAGCAAATTCATTACATATATTCTTTGAAATCGTCCAAAGGAGCATTAAAATCGGGAGCAATTTTGATCTTGACCGCGCCGCAGCCGAAAGTAGGCTTGTGCTTGGTGGAAATTAAAACAGCAGAAAAAAGCGGCTTTTGCGTTGCTAATTGGTGCTTGGAGAACAGGTAGCCGATAAAATCCAGTACCTCTTGCTTAAGGTTGTCAGGCAGTTGTTTCAATTGAAGCAAAACCAGATGTTCCATAATTGAATTTTCTAAAAAGTTAACAAAATTTCGATAACCACATTCGTGTCTAAGACGACCTTCATTTAGGGTTGGATTTGTACGGAGTACGGATATGCTCTTTTAAAAAGCCCTGTGCCGTATAGCCTTTTTCCTCATAGTCCTGATTGGCTAATTCAGTGGCTTTTTCAGCAAAATATCGGGCAATCAAGCGTTGGATCGCCTTCAAATCTTCTTCTGATACGTCAGAAGTATACAAATTGAGTAAGGTTAATTGTAGATTACTTAGCGGCTGTCTGGTTGGAATGGTTGTGGTTGCTTTTGGTGATGCCATGTTTAAAGTTTTTATAAGATTAAATTAACATTTACCTCACCCGCTGCCCAACTCCTGGCAAATGATTAAAACTAAGGTTCGGAGCCTGCATCGTTTTATCCATATAAAGCCGGTTGTTTATCTTAGGTCTTGGGGCCAATTCATTCAGTAGATTGATTTGATATTCAATTTCGTGGTTCATCAACTTGTCTTGGGCAAAGTGGCGATCCAGTTCGGTGACAGGCAAATCATGGGGCAGTTCATCCCTTTTTTGTACGTACATTCGCAAAGTGTCTAAGGAGATTTCGGAACACAACTCGATGTGCCGGGCATCTTGGTCGCGCACAAATGCAAAACACTCCCCCAGCATACTGGAAATATCAAGGGCCAGCGAGGCCAGCGTATTGGCTGGAAATTCTTCCATGTCCGGAGTGACGGTTTCAATAAGTTCATCGATCAAGCGAAGCTCACCGTCATCATAGGCTTCGCGGGAGATGATGTTTTTGAGCAGGTCGATACCGTTTAGCAAAACCATAGGGTTGCCCCATTGCTCCACCAAAAAAAAAGCAAAGTAATTGGGCAAAAAACGCTCCGAAAGCATCACGCCGAAGGCCAACTGATGATAAGGCGGCAATTGCTGTATTTTCCCGTTTATTTGCTGTTGTGTTGTATTTTCCATGCTACAGAATCCTTCTATTTTTAGATACTTTCCCAGAAAACTCAGTTTCGTTGTGAATATCCCATGCTTTGATTTTTTCTTCGCAATCAAGGCAAATTGGGCGGCTGGTACCTATTGCCGACAAAGTTAGATTTCTTTCTTGTGCTTCCTCCATTACGTTTTCTTCGGCATGGTTGCCAGCTCTGCTTCTGGCAATGATTTCATGCTCGGATAATGCTCTTCTGATTTCAAGGCGCAGGTATTCTTCGTTTGTCCCAACGATGGAAGTGTCTTCGGCAGTATTGCCGACAGCGGTCGTAGTATGTCGCTTTTTGCGCTCGTCTGTTATCAAATCGTGCAATTCTCTGGCCCGGTCGTGTGGATTTTTTATTTGCATTATTTTTAATTATTTTGGTTCGGTCGGGATAAATATTGTTGTGCGAAGGCTTTGCTAGCCACTCCCCTACCCTATCGCCGAAGAAATCTACCCCTATCCCAACGCCTCCACCTCCCGCCGAACCTTCCCCAGTACCCCATCAAACTTCGCCTTCACTCCCTTGAACGCCTCCGGCCGCATCGCCTCGATCTGGCGGATCACGGCATCGCGCAACGGCTTGCTCTCCCGCCAGGTATCCATCGGCAGCGCGGCATCCAGCACGAGGCCGGTCTGGGTCTCGAGCGACTGGCGCACCGGG
>JAYUXG010000569.1:0-3028 GCA_043753125.1 Saprospirales bacterium
ATTGCCGATTACGCAGGTTATCGTGCGCAGTTCGGCAAACATTTCATTTGGTGCCAAAACAAAAATGTCCGGCATACTGCACGGCGTATTCCTGTTAATCAGCGCTGTTACCATTGCCGGATTGCTGAATATGATTCCGCTGGCCAGTCTGGCGGCCATATTGATTATGGTGGGCTATAAACTGGCCAAACCTGCGCTCTTTCAACAGATGTACAAACTGGGTTCGGAACAGTTTATCCCTTTTACGGCTACCGTGGTGGCTATTTTGGCAACTGACCTGCTAAAAGGAATTGCCGTAGGAATGATATTGGGTGGCTTCTATGCTTTGCGCCACAGTTATCGCAACGCTTATTACATGAAAAATGTAGTCACTACCGAAGAGGGACAAGAAGTTCACCACCTTGTTTTGGCAGAGGAAGTTGCTTTTTTTAATAAAGCAAGCATCATAGCCGCTTTGGAAGCGATCCCGGCAAATTCAAAAGTAATTGTTGATTGCGAAAAATCAAAGTCAATTGACTATGACGTGGTGGAATTGATCCAGGATTATAAAACGAGTGCAAAATTGAAAAACATCACCGTTGAAACCATACGGTTCATGGAACCGGCATAAATCCACCATCATTTTTCAAAACATAAAAATAAAAAATAATGAAAACCTTAACGAAGGAATTACAAGATGCCATCACGCCGGTCTTAGCCTTGGAAATATTAAAAGAGGGCAATAAAAGGTTTGTCAATAATTTGAAAGTAAACCGCAACCTGTTGCAGCAGGCCAATGATACCTCCGACGGGCAACACCCTTTTGCGGTCATTTTAAGTTGCATAGACTCCCGTACCTCCGTCGAGTTAATTTTTGATCAGGGGTTGGGCGATGTTTTTAGTGTTCGTATTGCGGGCAATATTATCAACGAAGATGTGCTGGGCAGCATGGAATTCGGGTGCAAAGTGGCCGGTTCAAAAATTATCCTGGTTTTGGGGCATACAAAATGTGGCGCCATACGCGGTGCCTGCGACCACGTAGAAATGGGCAACCTGACCGCCCTGCTCGCGAAAATACAGCCGGCGGTTTATGATGAAAAAACCATAACGAAAAACCGAGATTCAAGCAACAGCGAGTTTGTGGAAAAAGTGGCTGCCATCAACGTAAAGAAAACGGTGCATGCCATTATGGAACGTAGCCCTATTTTGAAGGAAATGGTAGCATCCGGTGAATTAGGAATTGTTGGCGCAAACCATGATATTACAACAGGGGAAGTAACTTTTTACGACAATACGCTGATTATCAGTAATTCTTTGTAAGACTATAGTAGACTTCTTGCGAAAGCAACTCAAGGTTGTGTCATGTCGAGCGTAGCCGAGACATTTGAGGCCGAAGACCGAAAAATAATCAGGTGTCTCGGCTACGCTTGACATGACACAACCACTTTCGCAAGAGGTCTAGTCAACGCAGAGTGGTTTTTAACAAAGACTACATATAAAGTACTCACGATCAAATTACCAAATCCCTCTAAACCGACTATACATTATGGAGTATCAAATTATTATCTCTCTTTTAACCTTAATAGCTTTAGAGGTTATTTTAGGCATAGACAATGTAATTTTCATATCCATTTTAGCCAGCAAGTTGCCAAAAAATCAACAAAAAAAGGCAAGATTTTATGGCTTGATAATGGCTATGATATTGCGGTTGGGGTTATTGGCAATAATTTCATTGATAATGAAATTAGACAATGACTTATTTACAGCTTTTAATCAAGGTATATCCGGCAAAGATTTAATATTAATATCGGGAGGATTATTTTTATTGTACAAAAGTTCTACTGAGATTTATCATAAAATGGAAGGCGAGCAAGGCAACCAAACCAAAAATATCACGGCGGTTACATTTGCTCAGGTGCTTTTTCAGATTTTAATAATGGATTTGGTTTTTTCAATTGATTCTATTATTACGGCAATAGGCATGGTCACGGAACTATGGATAATGTACGTTTCAATTATTGTTACTGTTTTAATTATGTTAGTAGCCGCAGAACCGATCAGTAATTTTGTCAACAAGCATCCTTCTTTTAAAATGCTGGCTCTTTCGTTTTTATTACTCATAGGGTTTGCGCTGGTCAGTGAAGGATTCGGTTTTGAAATTCCAAAAGGATACATTTATTTTTCAATGGTATTTTCCATGCTGGTTAGTGTTTTTCAAATGAGAATGAACAGACATAATAACCCGATCGCAACACACGAACACTATATGGATGGAGAAGAAAAATTACCTAAAAATGTGTTGTGATGCACGCTACTGGATATTTTTGCAAATCGCATGATCAGGATAATGCATATTTTAGACTGGTCGCTAAGAGGGCATAACGAAGATCAGCGCCTATACTAACCAATATCATTGACTCGCCATGCTGTAGCCCTGCACCTTTGGCCTATCGCAAGGTAGCACAGTGTCCACTTGCGATGTACCCTCGCTAATACTCCACTCCACCTGCTACTCGCCTGTTATCTCCTGATGGAGGTAGGATGTCAGTTTTCCAAAAATATTTCGCCAGTTATCTCCTCTAATGCAGAAAATACTCGTCACCACCGATTTTTCCACCGCCTCCAAGTCGGGTTTGCGCTTTGCCATTCAATTGGCCACCCAAATGGAGGTAGAACTGGTCTTTTTTCATAGTTTCCAGGCCCTCATCCCGACGACTATAAATCGTGACCACGTGGAGAATGCTTTGCAAATACAAGGCCATGACCAGTTAGAGAAACTGGAACATTTTGTGGCGGAGATGTACCAGTCCATGGAGGTACAATCTGCCGCGCACCGCTGCGTGGCCTTGGAGTGCCTATATGCCAACAGTTCCATTGAAGCGTATGCGCGGCAACATGGGTTCCAGTTCATTTGCATGAGTACCCACGGGGCCGGGGCCATGCGGCAGATGATCGGTACGCATACCGGGCGCGTGTTGCAGCGGTCTTCCGTACCCGTGCTGGTCGTTCCGCATACTTATCGCGTCCAGCCAATCCAGGAAATATTGTA
>JAYUXG010000570.1:0-7404 GCA_043753125.1 Saprospirales bacterium
GGAGCTCAAGGACTTGCAAAGCCTCGATCCGCTGCTCCACGCCGACAATGTCCTTAAACCATTGATCAACAAACTGTTGGCCGATGAACTGAACCAAAAAGTTTACTTGGCCCATATCCGCCAAATCAACGAGGAAAACTTCTTGAACGGTGCCTATGAAAAGCGGGCACAAGAACTACAGGGCATGATCGTTGTGCCTTTCAACGATGACAAATACAAGGCGTACAGCTTAGACGATTTCAAGCGCAGCCTCCGCGAGACGGTGGGCAAAAAGAGTAAGATACCGGGCATCGTGGAGCTGATGGGCAAACGCGCCAAGTTCATGAAAAACCACCCCAAACTTACCCCCTTGCCTTCCGCGGTCACCGACGTGAAGGTGCAGGGGCGTGGCAAATTTGAGAACCAAAAACTTCACTCGTTTCGCATCACCGCCCGCGCCGACCGTTTCCCGAAAAGGGTATTCCTGTATTATCGATTGCAAGACAATCAGCCCTACGTTATGATGCCAATGAACGAAGAAGCATCTACAGAGGTGCCTTCGGGCGTGAAGGAATTTTCCGCCACGGTGGACGGCCAGACGCCCGAGGCGGTACTGGACTATTACTTGCTGGCCGAAAACCCCGGCACCGTCGTCTTTGTGCCACCGAACTACATGACCAAGCCCTATAAGGTGAAATTGAGCGACCTGAACAGGTAACGGTCACTATAACAACTATTTTTGGACAATACTAAAAACCATCGGGAGCGCGTTTTTGCCGCCCGATGGTTTTTTCGTTATTTCGCCGTTGTAGCCAAAAAGGCTAAGGGGGAATGGGTAAACAGTTGGCGTACGATAACCAGGCAATTATTTTTTTGTTTCGAAGGTCAGGCCTGCCCGTTCACTATCCGTTTGCCTTTTGCAACAGTTACCTATTGCCTTTTTGGCGTCTCTTCATTACCATCTGCCGTTTTGCTCATCGCTCAATTGCCTTTCCACTCCACCATGAATATTCGTTTTTTTTTGCTTGTATTTACTGTTGCTGCACAGTTATTTTCTGTTCCGCTGCACGGCCAGGACTTTTACAGTGCCACCGTCCAAGAGGTGCGTATTGATCTGCCCTATCGCAATTTCGACACCAAACTGGATTCCTTGAAAAAGGCCAATCCCGAGGCCCGGCTGGTTGGTTCGGTCACGATCAACGGTATCCGTTACGAAGGTGCTGGTGTGCGTTATAAGGGCAATAGCTCTTACTTTCGCACCCGCAACGAAACCCTGAAAAAACTACCGTTCAACATCAAGTTGGATTTTCAGAACAAAGGCAACAAGATCCGCGACACCTATACCACGGTAAAACTGTCCAACGCTTTTCTGGATCCCAGTTTCATCCGCGACCCTTTGGCCTACGAGATCATCCGCAATTATATGCCCGCGCCGTTGTGCAATTTTGCCCGCCTGTCCGTCAATGGTAAGCCCTACGGCCTCTACGTCAATACCGAATCCATCGACAAAGCCTTTGTCAAGAAACACTTCGGCACCACTACGGGCCACTTGATCAAATGCGATCCCGACAACTGGCAGCGGGTACGCAGCCAAAGCGGTTGCCCCAAGGGCGAAAATGCTTCACTGGTCTACCTGAACGAGAACACCGGCTGTTACGACGCCTTTTACGAAGTGGAAGACCCAGCCGCCTGGAAACCGCTGATGAACCTCATCAAAGTACTCAACAAGACGCCTGAAAAGATCGAGACGGTGCTGGATGTAGACCAGACCCTTTGGATGCTGGCCCTAAATAACGCTATCGTCAACCTCGACAGCTACAACGGCTCGCTTTCGCATAACTATTACCTGTGGGTGGATACTACTGGTGTCTGCCACCCGCTTATTTGGGACTTGAACATGGCCTTTGGCGGCTGGCGGCGCAACTTCAGCTTTCAGGAATTGAAAGATGAAGAGCTCATCCAGTACTCGCCGCTTGCCGAGATGGAAAACCTCAAAAGGCCCTTGATTTCCAAGCTGTTGAAAAACCCGCTGTACCGCAAAATCTACCTCGCGCACCTGCGTACGATTGTGAACGAGCAACTGAAAACTGGCAAATTGCTTACCCGTGCCCAAGCGATGATGCGTGAGATAGACCCGTTGGTGAAGCAGGACACTATGAAACTCTACACCTATAAGGACTTCCAAAACGCGCTTGATCAAACCCTGACCGATGAACAGGATCATGTGATCGGTCTGCGCCAGCTGATGGACAAGCGCACCACTTTTTTGACCAAGCACGTGCTGCTAAACAAGGCATTACCGACCATCAGCGACGTAAAGCACGCCGCTGCGGGCGACAAAGTGAAGGTGACGGGCCGCTTTGTTGATACCAAAAGTGCCTGGTTTTTCTACCGCACCGACCGGATGTTTGCCTTCACCCGGATGCCGATGACCGACGATGGTACTAGTGGAGATGCCACGGCAGGCGATGGTATTTACACCGCCGAAGTGGCTGCCGCCAAGATCAAACATTACTACGTGGCCGCCGAGAGCGAGGAGGCGGCGGTTACCTTCCCGGAACGGGCTTCTTATGAGTTCATAAAAGTTTCGCGGGAGTAAAAATTTTAGGGGGGCGGGGGTGCAGATTTTTCTTCAAAAAATTTGCACCCCCGCCCCCCTAAAATTTCATTTACACGGTTGGTTGACCACTCCTTCCTGGAATATCTGTAATTTTGCACCAACTACAGCAAAAACATATTTCTCCAAGGTACTGAAAATCAATAAAATACACCACGGTCAAGTCCCCCTCCCTTTCGGGGGAGAGCCTGTCCCGTACTTTAGTCGGGAGGCTAAGGGTGGGGTCATACACTACCATGAAAAACGACTTTTTAGAAGAACTGCGCTGGCGAGGCTTGATCCATGATATCACCCCCGGCTTGGAAGAACACCTACAGAGCGGCCTCGTGCGCGGCTACATTGGCTTCGACCCTACTGCTCCCTCCATGACCATTGGCAACTACGTCCAGATCATGCTGCTCACCTTCCTGCAACGGGCCGGTCACCAGCCCGTGGTGCTGATGGGTGGGGCCACCGGGCGCATTGGCGACCCCAGCGGCAAGGACAAGGAGCGCGACTTGAAAAGCTTCGATGAACTGGATGCCAACACCGCTCACCAAGTCGCACAAGCCCGGCGGCTGCTGGATTTTTCCACGGCATCGCCCAATCCGGCCCTACTGCTGAACAACTACGATTTCTACCGTGACATGAACGTGCTGGATTTCCTGCGCGAAGTCGGTAAATACCTGACGGTCAACTATATGCTCTCGAAAGAAAGCGTACAACGTCGTCTGGAGACGGGCATTTCGTTCACCGAGTTCAGTTATCAACTGTTGCAGGGCTATGACTTTGTGCTATTGCGCCGACAGCACGGCATCACCTTACAGATGGGCGGCAGCGACCAGTTCGGCAACATCACCGCCGGGGTGGAACTGGCCCGCAAAATTGACGAGGCCAAAGTCTATGCCGTCACCACGCCGCTATTGACCAAGAGCGATGGCACTAAGTTCGGCAAGAGCGAGGCGGGCAATATTTGGTTGGATGCCCAGTTGACCAGTCCCTATAAGTTCTACCAGTTTTGGTTAAACGCCGATGACCGCGATTTACCCAAGTTCCTACGCTATTTCTCGCTGAGAAGTCGCGAAGAAATCGAGGAAATGGAAGCCAACGACAGCCCACAGACGATCAAGCGCATTTTTGCGGAGGACATTACTGTCCGCATTCACGGGCCGGAGGCCTTCGGCGAGGTGTTGGCCATGTCTGAGGTGCTGTTTGATGCCAAGGCCAGCGCGGCCACATTGAGTAGTCTGCACCTTGGCCTGTTGCAACAAATGGCAGAGATTATTCCGTCGCCAACGGTGGAGACTGCGCTATTGCAGAATGGCGTGGGCATTCTGGATTTTTTATCAGAACACACGGGTATTCTGGAAAGCCGCACCGAGGCCAAAAAAGCGATTCAGAACAATGCCGTTTCTATTAATAAGCAGAAAATTAGTGATTTAAATACGGTTATTTCTGCTAACCATTTGCTGCATGGACAATATTTGATGGTAGAGAATGGAAAAAAGAATAAGTATCTGGTGCGGGTATATGAGTAAATAAAAAACGGGCGCGGTGTCTCCACACTGCGCCCGTACTAAAAGGCAGATTAAAACCTGTATCCCAAAGAATACGACAGATACAACTGATTAGGATCAATCCCCTTGAACATTCGCACGTAGTCCGCATTAAAACCACCAAAGAGACCCCAGACTATTTTGTGTTCTATGCCAAGGCCGGTGATAAGGCCCATTTTATTGTAAGACGCGGACCTCCATACTGGCTCTCCAAACGGGAAAGGAAAATAATTGTAGTGGTTTAATTTAGCT
Source organism: Saprospirales bacterium (assembly GCA_043753125.1). GTDB lineage: Bacteria > Bacteroidota > Bacteroidia > Chitinophagales > Saprospiraceae > M3007. Next base: position 4,384 of record JAYUXG010000570.1, read on the forward strand.
CCCCAACAATAATTTAAGCCCCCCTTGAACCGAAATTGAAACCAACCTGCCGGAAGATTATATACCCCTGTCCCGGACAGTGATACGCGTTGAATCTCTCTCTTGATAATGGTATTGTCGGGAAGACGCTTCGCTAAACTGACGTACTTGAAAAAGTAACTGGCATAAGTAGCTGACACTGAAATACTCGAAGTAAGATTGCGGGTGTACGTATAAGCGAGGTCGCTTTTATATTGTAACATTTTGAACGCCGTGCTATCAAAAAAATAACCACCAGGAAACCCAACACTTAATTCATTTTTAGGGCATTTCTGGGCATGGCAGAAAACTGCCATGCCCAGAAAGTAGGCAAGAAGAATATGTCTCATCTTAATTGCCCTTTATGAAACGTTTTGTAATGGTTTCATTATCCAGTTGCAGCGACAAGAAATAAGCACCGTTCTGCAATCCGGAAATGTCGATGATTGGATTCTCCCCCGAATAGGGCAGCTCGGCGATTATGCTGCCGGTGATGGAATAGACCGTCACTTTTTGAATGGTCTTCCCCTTGGAATCCAGCAAAATCATATCCTTGGCCGGATTTGGATATAGAGTGATAGCCTCTTGTGGAGACTTAGTAGTAATTTGCTCATTATCCTTGAGGGGTTCGCTCCGTTCAGAAATTTTGCACTCGCGGGATTCCCGACATTTGTCTAAAAGAACCGCAAAAGTAGCAGTGCCGCCAAGCGATGAAGTCACACTAATCGTTACCGGTATGGGATAGGGCGGTGGGGGAGGCGTATTGACACTGGTTACCACCAGCGTATTATTCCCCGTGCCAGTCGTGTAGGCACTCCAAGCAATTGGAAAAGTCCAGGTAAAAGTAGCCCCCGGCACCCCGGTGGCAGTGTAGACCCCGGCTCCGGAGGCTACGTCGAAGCAAATATAGGGATTGCCCGTTACAGTAACGCAGCCACCTGCAAAAGGCACCCCCACACCTACCGCCGCCCAGGCATTGGTCGTCTGGATCTCTTCATTGGAACAGGCTCCGAATATCTGTCTTGCTGCGGCAATGGCTCCCGCCCGTGCGGCCGGGTGGTTGGCATTGGTACCCAAAAAGCCGCGCAGGTTGGCATAAGCAATCCTGGCCGCATTGTCTATCCCAATGCCCTGTACCGTTACTCCGTTTTGAAAGCCCCCTTGCGCCAACAAGAAAAACCACCGGTTTTGAACCCCCGAATTGAAATGCACCCAACAATCATCATTCGCATCCACAGGTATGCAACCTACTACATTTCGCCAAAATGGGTCGGTCAAGTAGGTAGCCGGTTGAGGCAAAAAGCCTGCGGCAGGGGTTTGCATATCTCGTCCTATAAAACCTAGATCTTCTCCATGCGTCCAATTAAAGGTGCCTCCCCGCGCAAACCGTTCGGTCATAAAACCAAATATATCAGAAAAAGATTCGTTTAGGACACCGGGTTCTGCGGCAAAAACCAGGTCGGCTTCATGAGACGTGACGCCATGTGTAAACTCATGTCCAGCTATATCCAAAGTAGCCCAGTTGCGTCCAGCAGGGCCCAATGTGCCATCTGATGTTCCGAATACTATGGTTTCTGGACTGCTATCAGGATCCCAGCCTGCATTGTTTACTAAATTGGAACCTGCAAATATCCTGATCTCATTGCCATCCTCGCAAGTACCGTTCCTCCCAAACGTGTTCTTGAAATAGTCCCAAGCTTGGCTCACCGCCCAGTGGGCAGAGGTATTAACCGCCTGATCGGCTGCCCAATTATCATCGTGATCGAAAATCCGATCCATCTTCTTCCAACGGAAAGTGCCGTCTCTATCATTTCTTGTCCTGATGTTTTTGCCGTTGTCGTCCGCCTCCAAGTAGTGCTGGCCATTAAAAATCCCACCAATCCATTTGGTATCAATAGTTTGGGTGCCATCGTATAAAGTCACTGCCGGACCGTTATCCAGTATGTTGTCAAAGGATTTGACGACGCTGCCATTGCCAGCATTTACATAGACCGTTCTGGATTGCACCGGGTTTAGGGAGCGAATCTGGAATTTCCAAGTCAGGCGATAATTACTGGTCTGTAGGGTTACTCCCGGGATATTGGTCAACACCAACGCCCCCTTGGGGTAGTAAGTGGCACTAGGGTCGCCAGTGTCATCCTTAATATCCTGTTCCCACGGGGTCTTCCCAGGCATACTTGGTCGCGTTCAGATAGCCAATGGCGGCCGCAAGGGCCTGTTGCTGCGTCAAGACGGGCGAGGTGCTGAGGCTCAGCCCCTCGATGATGATGCCATTGACGATGACCACATAACAAGATTTAGAATGCTCAAAGACTTCTCCTCCCTCTACCTTTATGCCCTCATAGTGTTGGTGATACTCGTTATGGGTAAAACCCTGCTCGTCTGTTTCAGATTTAATCAGTTGCATAGTATCCTTGGTGCCAAGCCCGGACGAGGTCTTGTACACGGTGAAAAGTTCTCCCTCGCGGAGCTTCGCGGAATTTTTAAAGTAAATCATGCCTGCCTCGTCCGATTTTTCGAGGCGACCCTGAATAAAGGTATTGGAAGATGCACGCATAGTGGCCAGTTTTTGCGCCGAAGAACTTTACACAAAAAAAGCACAGAGACAGATTAAGAAGACTGTTGTACTAAGAAAGTGTTTGGGAATGGGTGAGTCGTTCATTCTGGAAGAATTTAACAATTTTAAAAAATGAGTGTATGAATGGCATAAAGGTAGCCTTCACCCATTTTGTAAAAAGGACAGAAGGTGTCATTTCAATCCGACCAGATGGAGTAAAAAAGTTCCATATTCCAACAATTTATTTGTGTATATATTTGAAAATGAATTGTATATTTGATAAGATTATCGGGTCTGCTGTTCCAATTTGCTGGCCTGTTTTTTTGCTTTTTAACAAAAAACGTTGTGTTCATCTTGATAGAAACCTCCTGCCCAGACACGGTTGGTAAAATACACAAGTAATTTTCAAAAGAAAGGGAGTTGCATCCTCTACCTCGCCAACAAGC
>JAYUXG010000571.1:0-3021 GCA_043753125.1 Saprospirales bacterium
CATCCCGTCGATATGGAGGAGGTAAAAGGCCGGATAAGACACCATTTCGCCGAAGCCTTTGAGTGCCATCTGGTTGATGGTATTCCACCTAGTGCGGTCTTGAATGAGCTAGAAATGTAAAGCCCCCCACTATCAAATGACTAAAATACTCTAACCACTCTAAATCACGCTAAATCGGTAATAAGCCATGAAAAAAGATATTCCCATCCAGAAAGTGGAAGATTTGGCCATTGCCATTGTGCCGCGTCTGCCCGACGAGGAGGACCACGATTATTTCTGGGATGCTTATTTGATCAATTTGAAGGAGGAGCCAATTCGCTCCGTACTGGTGAATTCGCGTGGCTACGGCGAATTGGAAGGCGAGCCACGCAAGACTACCACCCTGCGCTATTTTTGGGAAGAAATAGGGCCGCTGGAGCTGGTCAAAATAGAACCGGTCCAAAAAGATGTAATGGTGCTGGCCAACGAATATTGGGTCAGTTTTTCGTACAATGATTATCTCTACGATAAGAAGTACGTCTTTGTGCCGGGTAGCCTGGATGCGATGCACTTTACCGAAATACCGTTTTTGAATCGCAAGGGGGTAATGATTCGGTGAGTTGGTTGACTAATTTATTGGTTGACTGGTCAATTGGTTTATTGGGTAACTAGTGGATATGGATAATTGGGTTTATAGAAATAAATTTATTTTGAACAGTTTTGTCATGTCGAGTGTGGCCGAGACATCTGCGGGTTTTAATCGCTTCGGAGGTTTAGGCAGGTTGGGACAGATTATTTATTCACTAGTCAACCAATAAACCAGTTAACTAATCAACTAATCAACTACATATGTCTTCCATCATTCAACACAATTTCTCTCCTCCTGAGCAGGCTGGCCTCGTCCTCGGTGGCGCACTCCTCATCATGTTCACTGGTTGGGCACTGACCGCAAGCAGTATGTACCCGCTTGAGCGGCTGTTCGCCTGGTCGATTGCGGCGGCCTTTCTGTTGTTTTTTGCCATCTTCAATAGCCTGATGAGTCTGCGTGCGGACAGTTTTGCCAAGTATTGGGGCCGTTCCATGTACAGTTTCGTGGCTTTGGCGTTAGTATTGGGCTTGGCTGCCTGGTTGTTTTCAGGGGTACCCATTGGCGAGGCCGAATCTTATCGTTGGATTTTCATTGTAGTCACCTTTGGCTTTGTGGTCTTTTTGTCTTTGGTCAATTTCATGAAAATTATCGTCCGCTTTGCGGAACGCGAAGAGTGGAATGAACCGCGCAAAAGAAGATAGCATGGGCAACTAATTTACATCACACCTTCACAATCATTTACTTATGACGAGCCTTCGGCGAGTTTTCTATTTGTTGCGCCTCTTGATTTGGCAGAAAAACCCATCCATGCACCAAGCGCGTATGTCTGTTTTACCCCTTCTAAAAAACCGTTCACATTTTCCAAAAAAGTAATTCCTTTATGCAATACCTACCAGTTCTACTGGTGCTTTTGGCCTGCAATGCTCGCCAAAGCACCGAGGCCATCCCGCCGGTCGCGCCGAATGGCCAAGTAGTAGCTACTTCCACTATTATGACCATTGACAGTCTGGTGCCAGCCCAATACGATCAAGCGGGCAAACTAGTCCGGGTCGAAAAAAGCCAGGACGAGTGGAAAAAGCAGCTCACCAAAGAAGAGTTCTACGTACTGCGCGAAGAAGGTACCGAACGGGCCGGCACGGGCGATCTGCTCAAAAACCACGACCGGGGCGTGTTTACTTGCGCCGCTTGCGGCCTGCCGCTATTCAATTCCGATACGAAGTTTGAATCGGGTACTGGTTGGCCGTCCTTTTACCAACCTCTGGAAGGGGCCGTTAGCGTAGGGAAAGACAATACCCACGGTATGAGCCGCGACGAAGTGGAATGCGCTCGTTGCGGCGGCCACTTGGGCCACGTATTCGACGATGGCCCACAGCCCACCGGTTTGCGCTACTGTATGAACTCGGTGTCGATGGATTTTGTGAAGCAGTAGCATTACTACTTTCCGAAGAGCGTAAAAGAAGAAGGGACCGCCGTTTGGCAGTCCCTTTTTTATGGAGCAAGAAAAAATGCTAGTGGCAAATCGCCTCTTTATCCCTACTGCGCTATTAAAAAACCGCCATTGTGTTTGAAGTTCTATTCCGGCACTTTTACCAACGTACCGAAACCAGTGCCGCTGCCGTCGATGCCCACAAATGCCCTCACTCAGTAGTCACCGGGTTGGTCCACAATGACGGAATGGCGCACAAACTCTTTCGCGGTGGGCATCAGCGTATGGAAACTATCCAGTACGGCACTACCTCTGGATTTTGAAAATTGGAGGTCAAAATCCTGGAAAAAATGATTGCCCAATTGTGTAACCTCCACGACGAAATCCAACTTTTTGCGGCCATCGTTTAGGGTGGTAACGGCAGGGGCTGGGATGTCGATATCTATTGATATATAGAGTTTTTCTTTTGGTTGGCAACCTGCTATCAACAAGGCAACAAGACAAAAAAAGGCATAGAAACAATGTGCGAGTTTCATAATTAATAAATTGTAAATTTGATGGAGAATTAGCAATATCACAAAATTATCAACCTTTCATAAACTTTCATCAATCACTACCAAACGGGCCGACCTTCAGAGAAAGCCGACCCGATTTTATGGTTCAGTAGTGAAAAATACTAGTGGTACAGCGTCACCTCGCAACTATCCACATACACATCCGTCACATCGAACCGCTCGCGGAACCGAATCTTCATCAACACACTGTCCGGCTCTATGATGCAACGGATCGAGGAAGCGTACCACTCTTTTCCATTCTGTCGGCAGATAGTCACAACACTACCCATCAAATATTCTTTATCCGATATTTTGGATATCAAATCAGGCTGCACATTGATTGCTCCCCACAGCGGAACAGTTGCATATAGTCCGAAATGGACGTTAGGGTCAGGGTCAGACAAATTTAGGACAAAAACTAGTGTGTCCACGCAACTATTGCTTTTTACCACACCGTGATAAAGGTAACTGCC
>JAYUXG010000572.1:0-7388 GCA_043753125.1 Saprospirales bacterium
TAATTATTTAAAATGTATTGTTACAAGAACTAAATTTTGTTTTTAAAATTGTTTAAAAAATAAATAATTTTTACTTTGTCTAAACTAAGAATAATATACTCTGTCGGAGGTGCAAATCCGAACCGGCTGCTATTACCTTTGTTTAGCTTTCTTAACTAAAATTCACACAATCATTAAACAAAATTAGACAACAATGGAATCACTTTTCACATCAAATCAGTTCTTCCTGGCCGTACTGGTCCCGAACGACTACGTCGGGTTCACCTTTTTTATCGGATACATGGCCATGTTCGCAGCCTCCATTTTCTTTTTCTTCGAACGCCAGGAAGTACAGGGTAAATGGAGGACATCACTCCTCATTGCCGGTCTGATCACCATGATCGCGGCCGTACACTATTATTATATGCGCGATGTGTGGATCAGCACTGGCCAATCGCCCACCCAACTGCGTTATATTGACTGGACCCTGACGGTACCACTCATGTGCGTAGAGTTTTATCTAATCCTCAAGGCATTTGGTGCCACGACAAAACTGCTTTGGAAGATGATCGCCTACTCGCTCATCATGCTGGTGTGCGGGTATTTAGGAGAAACCGCTTTTCGCGCTAACAGTGTGATCTGGGGCATGCTCTCCACGATCGGCTACGTTGGCATTGTGTACGAAATCTGGTTTGGCTCGGCGCGCAAAATCGCCAACAATTCGGGCGACCCGATCCTTAAGAGTGCTATGTCAGCCTTGGCCTGGTTCGTTTTGGTGGGGTGGGCAATCTACCCGATCGGCTATATGGCCATCGAAACAGACGGCTGGCTGCGCAACGTAATCAGCGTCCGCAATATGGACCTGATCTACAACATCGGGGACGCGGTCAACAAGATTGGCTTTGGCCTGGTCATCTACAGTCTGGCCATCCGGTCATCAGTATTAAAGCCCACTGCCTAAGCGCGAGTAGCTTCAATTGGCGAGTACCAAGACGGGCAGTCGATTTTCGGCTGCCCGTTCATTGCCGTCGATATGGTGACAGATTAAAAAATCAGGGCGCTCTTGTTCATGCATAAAAAGTAGGCCATGCGCATCACTTACAAATACCTGCTGTCCCTGCTGGCGGTTAGCTGCCTCGGTGCGGCTGCCCAGTGGTACTATCCCCGCGGTTGGCCGGTGATTGAAGGAATCGTCCTGGGTCTTGGTATATTTCTGACGGGTATTCCCCATGGCGCAGTGGATCACTACGTTGCCAGGCAACAGGCCATTAACGCAGGAAAAGCCTTTAGTATCTGGAAATTTATAACAACCTACATCCTTTGGGTGCTGCTGTACACGTTGGTGTGGTGGATTAGCCCGGGTTTTAGCTTTATACTATTTTTATTGCTGTCCGCCTGGCATTTTGGAGAAACCGATTTTAGGTTTACCGGTGATCGGGGTCGCTTTAAATTTGTAAGGACGATTATATATGGTATGTGTCTGGTGGCGTGGTTACTACTCAGCCATGCCTCGGAACTCCAGTCGTGGATCAAGATTTTGGTGCCCGTCTCCACCGCTGCACCGGCTGTTATCGAAATGGCTCGGCAAATACCTCCGCTCTTGTTTTTTATAGTAGCGATGGTAATGGTGCTGCCGATCAATTCCGAAAAACAGCATAAATGGACCACTTGGTTAATTTTCTCTGGATTTATCTTTCTATGTGGTAAAATGGGTCTGTTGAGTGGGTTTGCTCTTTATTTTACAGGATGGCATGGGGTGTTGGCGTTCGTTGATATAAACAATTTCTTGCCTTTAAAGGGGAAGCTGCTGGCAGTCTGGCGCACTTCCATCCCTTTATCCGTTATTTCATACGTATTTCTTATTTTCATCTATTTTTTTACCGACGCAGAGGTATGGCAGAACGCTGGCCTGCCCGCTATTTTTATCTTGCTCAGCGTATTGACCTTACCGCATGCCCAAGTGATGCACCAGTTGTACCACAGCCGGGTCGAAACAGCCTGAAGTGGCACCCTCCGAGGCCCGGATTTGTCCCAATTGAGTTAAAATCAAGGACCATTAAATCCAAAAGGAGGTGTGTGCCGGATGGTGGGAACTTCTATCTTTGCTCCATAGAACCATCCATATGCTGTGCATATGGGCATCCAACGTACGCGTTTTCATGACCAGTAAAATTGCTCTCCTCCAAGCCAAGCTCGCCGAATCCAAGCTCGGTGGTGGCCAGGCCCGTATTGACGCGCAGCATAAGAAAGGCAAGCTCACCGCTCGCGAACGGATTCATTTCCTGCTGGACCCCGACAGCTTCGAGGAGATCGGCGCACTGGTCATCCATCGCAGCACTGACTTTGGTATGGCCGAACAACAGTACCTCGGCGATGGGGTGGTGACTGGTTATGGCAGTGTCGGCGGACGGTTGGTGTATGTGTTTGCGCAGGATTTTACGGTGTTCGGCGGCTCGCTGTCCGAGACCCATGCTGAGAAGATCTGCAAAATCATGGATTTGGCCCTCAGAAACGGGGCACCAATCATCGGGCTAAATGATTCTGGCGGCGCACGCATCCAAGAGGGCGTCAACTCGCTGGGCGGCTATGCCGACATCTTCTACCGCAACGTGCAGGCCAGTGGGGTGGTCCCGCAGATTTCCGCTATCCTCGGCCCTTGCGCGGGCGGGGCAGTTTATTCGCCGGCCATGACCGACTTCATCATGATGGTGGAGGGTAGCTCGTATATGTTCGTGACCGGCCCGAGCGTGGTCAAGACCGTGACTAACGAGGAAGTAACCTCCGAGGAACTCGGTGGAGCCAGTACCCACGCCAGCAAGAGCGGCGTTACCCACCTCGTGGCCGCCAACGACGTGGACGGCATGGATAAAATCAAGCGGCTGCTCAGCTACCTCCCGCAAAACTGCCAGTCCACGGTGCCGCACCTGCCCTATACGCTCGGCGACGAGTACCGCGACGTGCTTGGTAGTCTGCTGCCGGAAAATGCCAGTCAGCCCTACGATATGCGCGAGGTGATCGCCGGTATGGTGGACGCGGACACGTTTTTTGAGATCCACGAACGCTACGCGGAGAACATCGTGGTTGGTTTTGCTCGCCTCGCTGGGCGCAGCATCGGCATCGTGGCCAATCAACCCATGAATCTGGCAGGCGTACTGGACGTGAATGCCTCGAAAAAAGCCGCTCGTTTTGTCCGTTTCTGCGACTGTTTTAACATCCCGCTACTGGTGCTGGAAGACGTGCCCGGTTTCCTGCCTGGTACTGACCAAGAGTGGAACGCCATCATCACCAACGGGGCCAAACTGCTCTATGCCTTCTCGGAGGCCACCGTGCCGCGTATTACCGTCATCACCCGCAAGGCCTATGGCGGTGCCTACGACGTAATGAACTCCAAACACATCGGTGCAGACATGAACTTTGCCTGGCCAACCGCCGAGATCGCCGTAATGGGCGCGAAAGGCGCGTCGGAGATCATTTTCAAGCGGGAAATCGACGCTGCTGCTGACCCGGTCGCTAAGTTGTTGGAAAGAGAAAAGGAATATGCGGATACTTTCGCCAACCCTTATCGCGCTGCGGCGCGGGGCTTTATTGACGAAGTAATTCAGCCCCGCGAGACACGCCGCAAGCTGATCAAAGCCTTTGCTATGCTGGAAAACAAAGCGGTAGAGCGACCAAGAAGAAAGCATGGGAACGTACCGTTGTGACCACTAGGATAAGATAGAGGAAGCGATAAAATGATCGGACACCTACCACTTTATCACTTCCTCGTTTTTTCCCTTTCCATTAAGCTGAGCAAGCCTCGCAATCTGGGTTATCAATACTACAAATCTTGCCCTGCACAGCGTCGATATCCAATGCCGACATAGTAGAAGCAGGCACCGGCGGGGCCATTTCGATGGTCGCGCTCACGGAGGCTTCGCTCATGACTTTGTTGGCCACGAATCGCTGCTGGTGTTTTTTGCTGAGCGTAAACTTGATGGGGTCCACGGCAGCCTTGGAGCGCAGGTAGTACATTCCGGTTTTCAGGCCCTTTTGCCAGGCATAGAAGTGCATGGACGATAGTTTAGCGAAAGTCGGTGCCTCCATGAACACGTTGAGCGACTGGCTTTGGCAGATGTAGGCTCCACGATCGGCACTCATGTCGATGATGACTTTCTGGCTGATCTCGTAGGCCGTTTTGTACAGTGCACGGATTTCTGCCGGAATATCTTCCATGCCTTCTACGGAACCGTTGGCAGCCATGATGGCCTCGCGCATTTCCTCATTCCAAAGACCAAGGCGCACCAAGTCGCGCATAAGGTGCTTGTTCACCACGATATGCTCGCCGGCCAGGGTACGGCGGGTGTAGAGGTTGGAGGTGTACGGCTCGAAGCACTCGTTGTTGCCCAAAATCTGGCTGGTGCTGGCGGTGGGCATGGGGGCGACCAATAAGGAATTACGCAGACCGACCTGCATCACCCGCTGGCGCAGGCTGTTCCAATCCCAACGCTTGGACGGCTGGACACCCCAGAGATCGAACTGGAATTTTCCAGCGGACATCGGCGAGCCGGGGAAGGTCTCGTAGGCACCCAGTTTTTCGGCCAGATCGGCACTTTCAGTTACCGCCGCAAAATAGATGGCCTCAAAAATGTCCTTGTTTAACTGCTTTGCCTCGGCACTATCAAAGGCGTAGCGCATTAAAATAAAGGTGTCAGCCAAGCCCTGTACGCCCAAGCCAATCGGGCGGTGCCGCTTATTGGAATACTCGGCCTGCGGGATCGGGTAGTAGTTCACGTCGATCACCTTATTCAGGTTGCGCGTGGCCACCCGCGTAATCTCCATCAGTTTATCAAAATTGAACTGGCCGTGTTCCACGAATTTGGGCAGGGCAATGGAGGCCAGATTGCAGACGGCTACTTCGTCGGGGGAGGTGTACTCCAAAATTTCTGTACAGAGATTGCTGCTGCGAATCGTGCCTAAGTTTTGCTGGTTACTCTTGCGATTGGCCGCGTCCTTATACAAAATGTAGGGCGTCCCGGTTTCGACCTGGCTTTCCAGTACGGCATTCCACAATTCGCGGGCTTTCACCACCTTGCGGGCGCGGCCTTCCTGCTCGTATTTATGGTATAGTGCTTCGAATTCGCCGCTGTGTACATCAAACAGACCAGGGGCCTCGTTGGGATCGAACAGCGACCAGTCGGCATCGGCCTTGACCCTTTCCATAAACAAGTCGCTGATCCACAGCGCATAGAACAGGTCGCGGGCACGCATTTCTTCTTTGCCATGGTTGCGCTTGAGTTCCAGAAACTCGAAGATGTCGGCGTGCCAAGGTTCGAGGTAAATGGCGAAGGCGCCTTTGCGTTTACCGCCGCCGTTGTGCGCCACACCGATGTGGGTGACGTAGTTGTGATGCGGTTCCACCTCGAAATCCACCACTATGCCATCGAACGCCTGCTCGGTAAGATGCGTAACGCGGCTATAAGTATGATTGCCGAAGGTAAAAAAGGTGGTGTACTCGCCCGCTGCCAAGCCGAACAGGCCAGCAATATCGGCCACCCGTGGAATGCGCAGGCAGTACGACACCTTACGGGTGGTGATATTTTTGTAGGTGGAAACGTTGCCGATGCGGTTGCGCACGTAGCCGCTGGTTAGGATGCCAAAGCGCATCAGCAGGTAGCGCACCGACTCGATCACGTTGCGCGAGGTCATATCCAGCGCGATCTCGAAATGCTCGCGGTTGGTGATGCAACCGTCCGTTTCGAGGATGCCGCGCACGATTTGCAAGGTTTTTTCTTTCGGAAAATGTAGCATCGACGGGTGAATGCGTTTCTCACCACGCTCGTCGTAGAGCATGGTACGGCTGAACTTAAAGCCTAAGTGCGCCGACCAGGTATAGCGGATTTTCTTTTCGCCCTCAGTGGCACTTTCCGTCCAGTAGATGCCGTGTTCGTAGAGGTAGTTTTTGATAAAATTAATATCGTCCGTCTCGCGGTTTTGGGTGATGTGGGCAGCCCTGCCGTCACGGGCAATATGGCCATCACCGATCATCATGCCATAAAAGCGGCAATCCTCGGTGGTGTATTCCGGAATGTCCTCCACGAACTCAGGGATGGGGAACGCAATAAAGTCATTAGGAGTCAAATCTTTAGCCTCTACCCATTCCTGCTCCAAATAGCCTTTTTCCAGGCGGTTGCGAATCACGTCGTAGTTGACCATTTTCTGCTGGTTGCGCAGCACGAGGAAAGTATGGCCGGGGGTCACCAAAATGGGTTCGATGCTGTGTTTCACCCCGATCTCGATCATCGGCCCGGTGTGGGCATGGCGGAGCAGGCGGGTAACGCGGTTGAACTCGCCCTCGGCAGTCAACAATTCCTCACCCAGCACCACCTCGTCGATGCGCTTAATGCCTTGGCGCGTGTACAGCAGGGTATCTGGGTGAAAACACTGGTCCACATAGCGGGCTGTATCATTGTACACCCGCAGCATCGGGATGATGCCGTTGGAAGTGCCGCCCGTACCTTTTATATAGCTGCCCGTAGCCCGCACGTTGTGGATGCTGAGGCCAATGCCACCCGCGCTCTGACTGATGAGGGAACAGCGTTTCAAGGTTTCAAAAATGCCATCAATGGAGTCATCGGTCATGCTCAGCAGGAAGCAGGACGACATTTGCGGCTTGGGCGAACCAGCATTGAACAGCGTGGGCGTAGCATGGATGAACCAGCGTTCGCTCATCAGGTTGTAGGTCTCAATGGCCGCATCGAGGTCGGTGCCGTGGATGCCGACTGCCACGCGCATAAAGAGGTGTTGGGGGCGTTCGGCCACCTTGCCGTTCATGCGCATCAGGTAGGAACGCTCCAACGTTTTGAAACCGAAGTAGTCGAACTCGAAATCGCGGTCGAAGATGAGGGCCGAATCTAGGCGTTCTTTGTTGGCCATCACCACTTTATGCGTCTCGTCGCCGATCATGCCGGCGCGTTCACCGCTCTTGGGGTCCACATAGTGGTACAGCGCGTTGATGACCTTGGAGAACGATTTCTCGGTCTCCTTATGGAGGTTGCTCACTGCAATGCGCGCTGCCAGCAGGGCATAATCCGGGTGGACGGTGGCCATGGTGGCTGCCGTTTCTGCCGCCAGGTTGTCCAGTTCAACGGTGCTCACGCCGTCGTATAGGCCCATGATGACCTTTTTGCTGACCTCGATCAGGTTGACGTAGCTGGTGTCGAGGTTGTAGGTGAGTTTGCGCAGCCGCGCGGTGATTTTGTCGAAGGACACCTCTTCGTGGCGCCCGGAGCGTTTGATTACTTGCATCATTTTTAGGTGTATGTTTTTCAGTTTCTAATAGTATGCGTGTTGATATTTTCTTGGGTTTAGAGGGGTTTGGGTTTCAAAAGCAATCGCCTTCGATGTTGCCATTGACGACCTGCTGTTTGCAG
>JAYUXG010000573.1:0-17183 GCA_043753125.1 Saprospirales bacterium
ATTTCCACGGCGTTTTTGCTGGCCCACCGGCCACTGCACAAAGGGGCGGGCAAAATTATGCTCTACTGCGTCATGGGCTTTGGACTGTGCATGATTGGCTTTGGGCTAAGCAGAGTGTTTTGGCTGTCGTTCTTTTTCTTGTTTTGGGCGGGCGTTTTTGATGAAGTCAGTGTTTTTATCCGTTCCTCCCTGGTGCAGTTCCAGACGCCCGACCACATGAAGGGGCGGGTGTCTTCGGTCAACACCATTTTCATTACGTCGTCCAATGAAATCGGGGCTTTTGAAAGTGGCTTGGCGGCGCGATTTATGGGCACCGTACCCTCCGTGGTCTTCGGGGGCTTGATGACGCTGCTGGTGGTGGGGGTTACCTGGTGGCGTGCGCCGAAACTGCGCCAGTTGAACTTTGACCAAAGCGGGGCGGAGGAAACAACTGAGCAGCCTGCCCCGCCGCAGCGAGAAGAGGAAACGCCCATTGATGAGTTTTTGAGCAAGAAAAGTCCGTTGGACGCCGCCAAATAACCGTTTTTGAAACCCGCTGCGCCAGATAATAATCCAAACCCGGCCGACATGACGTGCCAATTGGTGAAAGCACCAGTTCTTTGAATTGAGATGGGTGCTAAAATATGAAAAGCGGCGATGGAAAACCTTCGTCAAGTGAGGAGGGGCATCCAACTGGCACTTTTTTTTACATATAGCCAGTGCAAAATGTTTTGAGGAGACTTTTTTTGCAAAGCATTGGTAACCAATATTTTACACACCGATCAATTTTTGCCCAATATGCTGACATCCCGTACATTCCTATTGCTGGCCTTACTCGGCACTACCGTCACGCTTTCCGCCCAACTTTCTGATTCGTGTGCCACCTCCACGCTGGTCAGTAGACACTACCTCAACAGTGCCAAGATCATCGCCCTGCGCCAAATGTTGGGCGACTCCGCTTGGGCCGATTCAGTCCGCATTCCTGCCGTGTTTTACAATCCCGTGCTACAAGCCTTGTCGGCGGTTCACAATGCCACCCAGTACCCGGAGCGCGATACTGTAACAAATTGCCTCGATATTCAGGCATTACCCAGCCCTATCTACCCCTTTGGCATCATTCTGTTCTCCGATACGGTCAATACCTGGGCTAGAAAGCTGCATCAAGGTATTTTTCCCACCGGCGATCCTACGGTGGATAACTTAGTGGTGCGCTACCAATTAGAATTGACCGGTAGTAGCCAACACGATGAGTTTTTATTTTTCTATGATACCAAAGAACCCTTGAATACGGTGGCCCTGGCAGCATTATTCAACAGCATTCCCGGCGCGCACGCCGAGGCAAATTCTACGATTGGCTCTGGGAACGACATTGTACTGGATACCATAGCGGCTGGGCTAACGCTTACTTACCATGTCGGTTGGGGCGATTGCCCGTCAGGCTGCATAAATGATCGCAACTGGACTTTCCTCGTGCGGCCCAACTGTGCGGTACAATTCCTCGGTGCGGAAGGCGACCCGCTGACCTCGGAAGTAGCGTGTTCCTCTATTTTTGATTGTGCCACCGAACCGCTTTGCTTGCCCTGGCTGCAGGATTCCCTCCAACATTATGTCGCTCAACATCCCGACTGCCAGTCGCTATCTTCCGGCATCCATGCTACGCTCTACCAAGAGTTTAACGCCGTTCCCGTCATTGGTATTCATGTATTTATCGGTATTGATGCGGCGTTCACAGACTTTTTTTACTGCAATGGCGATTACATCGGCAGCTGTGCTATCACGATTGCCGGGCCGGGCTGTGTACCCGACAATGTATCCGATTACTTTGAAGCGGACACTATCTGGGATTGCACGCAGCCACTTCCCACGCCCGACAATTGTGGCTTGACCGCTGCACCCGTGCCGACCGCCGAGGCCATTTTCCTTCAACTTTCGCCCAATCCTGCGACCACAGGACAGGTGATGGTGCGGGCCAATTTTGGCATACGCAGAACGGGACGACTCACCGTGTTGGATGTTTTGGGGAAATCTTTGCTGGAAAAAACCTTTGACACGGACCAACTGGCTGAACCGCTGGACTTGGTCGGCCAAAAGCCGGGCCTTTACTTCGTGCGGCTGGAGGAAGGCCGGTATGCTTATACCCGAAAGCTGTTGATTCTTGCACCTTAAGATTGAAGTATTATGCTGTCTACGTGGTATTTACCGGCGAATATGTCCACCGCGTGGGTGCGGCGAAATTTACCTGCTTTGCCGTGCTGGCCGCCACCGTCCGTTTTACTGGTTAAAAGCCTCTTTCGAGCGCAGATGTTGTTTAAATTTTGCCAATTAATCGTTCAAATTTTGCCTGTTCGCCGATTATTCCAGCAAAACCTGCCATAAGAAGCGTAACCCTGACTTACTTTTGTCCATTCTTTCCCTCTAATCTATATCCTGCCCATGTCGAATCAAGTAATTCAGCCTGATTGATTCCTGGTTTTCTGTCGGTAGGTTACGCCTTATAGTTTGGCCAATTCTCATGCAATCCTAAAGACCTAGGCGAATTTAACGCTCGCCGGGTGGCCAATTTTTGTCCCAACCGTATCTTAATCATCCTAATCGCTCATGAAAAAAATTCTTATTTCGGTGCTGGCCGTCGCATTGCTGCTATCTTCCAGCTGCAAAGACAACGACACGAAAGTAACAGAAGACAAGGCGTTGACTCGCAAAGCAACGGCCTATGACGGTGTGTTCGCCCAAGAATGGGCGCAATTAGCCGGAAAAATAGTGCGCGAGAATAACCTGAGCAGTCCCCAAGAGGCCCGCGTATATGGCTACCTGGGACTGACCCTTTGGGAATCCGTGTACAGCGGCATCCCTGGCGCACAGAGCTTGGCCGGACAGATCAACGGCTACAAGGACGCCCCGCAGTTGGATGCCAATAAAGAATATGATTGGGGCATCGTGCTTTGCACCGCCATGTGCGTTGTGCTACCCGAACTGATCGAACACCTCACCAGCGAACAGCGCAGCCAGATCAATATATTGACCCTCGTGCAAGAAGGCCAGCTGGTGGCCGATGGCGCATCCCTGGAAGTGCGCGTGGACTCAAAGGCTTTGGGCATGGACCTTGCCGGAAGAATCGTGCAGCGCATCCGCAACGACGGGTTCGATATAGTCCGCAATCTCACCCCCGTGGTGCTTATCCGCGACAACACCCACCGCTGGTACTGGTCGCCAGCGGTCCCCAACCAAAAGCCCGTGGAGCCACTTTGGGGCACTTTGCGCACTTTTGGGTTGGACAATGCCCAAGTTTGCGAAGCCGATGCTGCCTATCCGTACTCGGAAGAGGTGGGCAGCGCATTCTACGCCGATGCCAAAGAGGTGTACGAATCGCCACGCACCAATGTCAACCGCAGCGTTGCCTACCATTGGGAGGACGGGTCGAGCCGGACCGGCGGACCGGCCAGTCACTGGATGGGAATCACCACGCAATTATTACAGGACGGTGAGAAGAACCTGGCGGAGTGCGCCAAAGCCTATTGCTTGGTTGGCTGTGCCGTGGCCGATGCGTTCAGTGCCTCGTGGTATTTGAAATACAAATACAACCAGCTGTTGCCAGTCACCTACGTGCGGGAGCAAATCAATCCCAATTGGAAGCCCTGGGTGTTTAACCCGCCGTTCCCGGAATATACGTCGGAATCGGCGGTAGTGGGCGGCGCGGTGCCGACGGTCTTGGCCAGCCTGTTGGGCGATGTGGATTTTATTGATAAGACTCAGTTGGGTACCGCCCTTTACACCCCTGATGGTGGCCCTTTTGTGCTGCCCGAACGCGCTTTTACGTCATTGACCAAGGCTGGCGAAGAGCAGGCCATGAGCGGCATTCGCAGTGGCATCCATTTCCGGCGCGCTTGCGAGTTAGGCCTCCAGTCTGGCCGTTGCGTGGGCAATACGCTGTTGTCGCGCCTTCATTTTGGATTCTAGTCACATTCATAATTTACACACCTTATTAATTGGGCGGTGGTTTGGCTTTCGAGCTAAACCGCCGTTTTTTTTAGGAAAAAATTGTCCAACTTTACGCCATAGATTCTGAATATCTGAAGATGCGGGTATTTGATTAGAACAATTGACCGTTGGGCAATAATCGAATAATCGCCTTTTCAAATGCTCAGAAAATCTTAAATCACGGCATAATTATCTACCCGTTTCCGATGCCAACACCTTACCCGTACCTCTTTACGCCGCTCGATCTGGGCTTTACCACGCTGAAAAATCGCGCCCTGATGGGTTCCATGCACACCGGCTTGGAAGAGGCCAAAAACGGTTTCCAACGGCTGGCCGTCTATTTCGCAGCTCGCGCCCGTGGCGGTGCAGCCTTGATGGTGACCGGCGGCATCGCGCCGAATCGACAGGGCTGGTTGGCCCCGTTCGGGGCAAAACTGACCAACCGCAGCGAAGCGGCTAAACATCAATTGATTACGCGGGCCGTACACGCCGAGGACGGCAAAATTTGCCTGCAAATCCTGCATGGCGGACGCTACTCCATGCACCCGCTGTCGGTAGCCCCGTCGCGGCTCAAGGCACATATTTCGCCCTTCACCCCGTGGCAAATGAGCGAGCGGCTCATCCGCGCTACCATCCGCGACTTCGCCGATTGTGCTGCTCTTGCCCGGGCTGCCGGGTACGACGGGGTGGAGATTATGGGCAGCGAAGGCTATTTGCTCAACCAGTTCATCGCCCCGCGCACCAACCGGCGCGATGATGCCTGGGGCGGCGACTTTGAGCGGCGCATCCGCTTTCCGCTGGAAATCATGCGGGCCGTGCGGGCAAAGGCGGGACCGGATTTCATCGTTATTTTCCGCGTATCCATGCTTGATCTGGTGGAAAATGGCAGTACTTGGGAAGAAGTGGAACAACTCGCCCTGGCCGTGGAACAGGCGGGAGCGACCATCATCAATACTGGTATCGGCTGGCATGAGGCTCGCATCCCGACCATTGCTACTTCGGTGCCGAGGGCCGCTTACGCTTGGGTAACGAAACGCCTGATGGGGAAACTTCACATCCCGCTCATCACTACTAACCGCATTAACACGCCCGAAATCGCCGAGCAAATCCTGCGCGAAGGCTACGCCAATATGGTGTCCATGGCCCGCCCGTGGCTGGCCGACCCCAATTTCATGGCCAAGGCCGCTGCCGGCCAAGCCGAGTTGATCAATACCTGCATCGCCTGCAACCAAGCTTGTTTGGACCACGTATTTCAGCAAAAGGAGGCGACTTGTTTGGTCAATCCGAGGGCTTGTCGGGAGACGGAGTTTACATCTGCATTTAATTTTGCCGTAGCATCAGCCCCGCCTCGTTCTTTCGTGGAGATGACCCCTCTTCTCTCCCCCGTAGAGATAGCCCCCCCTAGCCCCCCCGTAAAGGGGGGGAACGGAGGGAGTACTGCCGAAAAGTTGACTAACTTAGTTGGCCCTACCAAAATCGGAATAAAAAGCCAACCGGCGCAGCTGGACGTACTCCCGCCCTTTACGGGGGGGCAGGGGGGGGCTAACCCTACGGGGAAACAGGGGACGGAGGACCAAAAAGGTCCTATCGCCGTCATAGGTGCAGGCCCCGCTGGCCTCTCCGCAGCCACCGAATTAGCCGCGCAAGGCCATGAGGTACATTTGTTCGAGGCTTCCGGTGAGATCGGTGGACAGTTCAACATGGCCAAACGCATCCCTGGAAAAGAGGAATTTCACGAAACCCTGCGCTACTTTGGCCATCTACTCGACCGAACGGGAGTGCATCTGCATCTAAATACCCGCGTGGATGCCGATTTTTTGGTGGCACAAAAATTTGGAAAGGTGGTCATTGCTACGGGAGTGCTGCCGCGCGTCCCACAGATCGAAGGGCTGGACCATCCCAAGGTGCTGTCTTATTTGGAGGTGCTGTTGCACGGCAAACCAGTGGGCCGCACGGTGGCCATCATTGGCGCGGGTGGGGTAGGCTTCGATACGGCGGTTTTTTTGACCAACCCGGAGGGAGTGACGGAAAAATTCCGCTTGGAGGGTGTCGCTGCCATAGACGAGTATCGGCACGAATGGGGTATTGATGCCGCCTACCAACAGCGTGGTGGATTGGCTCCGGCCCAGCCCGAGACCAGTCCCCGCAAAGTCTGGTTGTTGCAACGCTCCAAAGGCAAGGTCGGCGACCGCCTCGGTAAGACTACTGGATGGGCGCACCGCCTGACCCTGAAAAAACGCGGCGTGGCCATGTGGGCGGATGTAGAGTACGTGCGCATAGACGATGCGGGCCTGCACTTGATCGTAAAAGGCGAACCGCAGGTACTGGCAGTGGACAATGTGGTCGTTTGCGCTGGTCAGCATCCCCTGCGCGAGTTATTGGAGCCTTTGCAGCAGGCTGGCGTGGCGGTGCAGCTCATTGGCGGAGCCAAGGAAGCGGGCGAACTGGATGCCAAGCGAGCCATCGAAGAAGGGCTACGGACGACGATGGCGGGCTGGTAATGATGAACTATAAAGGATGAACTATAAACGATGAACTTGCTAAGTTTGGCACAAAAATATGCTCAGGAGAGAAACACTCCTTTTTTTCACAGCGGACGGACTATGCGGTTGTTCATCGTTCATCGTTTATCGTTTATCGTTCTGTTGTTGTGTAGTGGGCGCATGGCTGCCCAACAACCGTCGCATACGGACATACTGCTCTTTACGATGACGGCTGGTGCGGACAGTTTGTGGCGACCCAGCAACCCTCGTTTCTTGACGGTCTTCAACCGGAAAGGCTATAACAACCAACCCAACTTCTTCTCCAACAACGATTTGTACCTCACCGTACAATTGCCGACGGATACCACGCAGACCGAGATTTACAGCCTGAACTTGGGCAGCCAGACGATTGCCCGCGTAACCGAAACCCCGCGCACGGCGGAATATTCGCCCACTTTGATGTTCGGCGGCCAACGTTTCTCCGCCGTAGAAGTGGATGAGGGCGGTATCCAACGCTTGGTCTCTTATCCATTTGACCGTTCGGCGGGAGGGCGGTTAGAGTTTCCGAAGATCGTAGGCGTGGGCTACCATTGCTGGTTGCGCGATACCCTGGCCGCGCTGTTTATCGTTGGGCAAAATGACGCGCCGCACGTGTTGTATACCATCGGGACGCGCGGTCAAAAACTGCAACGTATCGTGGCCAATCCCGGACGCTGCCTATTGCCGTTGGCCAGTGGCAAACTGGCTTACGTACACAAAGCTACGGAACAAACCTGGTATCTGAAAACCTATGACCCGACCCGTCAGACCTCCGATATTCTGGCGAAAATGCCGACCGGGAGTGAGGACTTTGCCTTGCTGCCTAACGGCAGCTACCTCACGGGCAGCGGCTCGAAACTCTGGCAATACCGGGCTGGCCGCGAAGCAAAGTGGCAGGAAGTGGCCGATCTGTCCAAATATGGGGTAAAAACCATCAGCCGCTTGGTGGTGAGCCGGGACGGGAAATTGGCAGTGGTGGTAAATTGAAAAGGGTTATTTGAAAAGATGAGTATTTGATTAATGGGCATTTAAGCACATAATTGACTGCCGGTAGCTTCGATTAGATCAAATACTCGCCTCCGCAAATATTCAAACACTCTTTACTTGCTCACTAATCATCCCAAACCGCCGCTCGCGCCGCTGATAGCTTAAAATGGCCTCGAACAGTTCTTTTTTGCCAAAATCCGGCCAAAAAACGGGCGTAAAATACAATTCCGCGTAAGCGATTTGCCACAGCAGGAAGTTGGAGATGCGAGTCTCGCCACTGGTGCGGATGAGCAGTTCAGGGTCGGGAATACCGCTGGTACTGAGGGCATTTTCAAAGATATTTTCGGTGATGTCGTCCGGGCGCAACAGTCCTTTTTGGGCCTGTTCGGCCAATAGACGGGTGGCCCGCAGGATTTCCCATTTGGCGGAATAGTTCAGGGCCAGCACGAGTGTGATGCGCGTATTATTTTTTGTCGCTTCGATGCCTTGCATCAGCGTTCGGTAGCTCGCGGCGGGCAGTGCTTCGAGGTCGCCGATGGCCGTCAGGCGCACCCCATTCTTATTCAGGTCGCGGATCTCGCCCTTGATCGTTTCCACCAACAGGGCCATCAATGCGGTCACCTCGGCGGGCGGGCGGTTCCAGTTCTCGGTGCTGAACGCATACAAAGTGAGGTAGCCCACCCCTATCTCGGCAGCCGCCTCCGTCACTTCGCGCACACTTTTCACGCCGCTATGATGGCCTACCACCCGTGGCATTCCTTTTTGCTTGGCCCAGCGCCCGTTGCCGTCCATGATGATGGCGATGTGTTTCGGGATGTTGCCGGGTATAATCTGCGACTTTAAGTCGGGCATGATGTCAAAAATTTACTTCAAAAACGCAGGGGCAACCGAGGTCAAAAACGAAGTGTGGACCGATGGCCCCTGCCAAATAGGGGGAATTCGGATTTTTCGGAAAACAGCAAAGGTATTTTAAAAAGTCGTGTTCCAAATAGCGTAGTTCGCAGCTCCACAAGGTCTTTGGCAAGCTGTTTTTTGGGAAAAATGGCAGGCTGCACAGTTATCTTTCAAAAAATGCAAACCTTCGCGTCCGCCGCCGCATCCAATAGGCCGTTTGCAAAAATAACGATATGAAACAACCACATCGCCAGCAGTATAACGCGCGATTTACTCCCGAAAAGTACGCCGCTTTTTTGGACACCGTGAATACGGCCTTTGGAGAAGCCCCTACTTTCCGGATCGCCGAGACGCCAATCTTTGTGCCAAAAACGATCAAGACCCAGTTGTTGCAGGGCATTGACGACATTTTTGCCGCCCTCCGCCAGCCCGATTTTATGCGCCGCAGCGAAGCGGCTTTGCCCACCCATCTGCGGGTGCCGGGCGAGGACGATCACACGCAATTCATGCAGCTCGATTTTGGCATCTGCCGCGACGCGCAAGGCAACCACATTCCGCAACTCATTGAGATGCAAGGCTTTCCGTCGCTGTACTTCTTTCAGCATACCTTGGCCGAGGCCTACCGCCAGCACTTTGATATCCCCGCCGACTACCACCACCTGTTCGGTGGCCTGGATGCGGAACACTATATTCAGTTGCTGCGCGAAGTCATTGTCGGCGATTCCAAGCCCGAAAACGTCATTTTGTTGGAAATCGAGCCGGAGAAACAGAATACCCGCATCGACTTCTGGGGCAGCCGCCAATATTTAGGCATCAAGGTACTCTGCCTCTCCAAACTCAAACGCGAGGGCCGCGACCTGTACTACCTGGACAACGAGGGCACGCGTATTCCCGTGGAACGCATCTACAACCGCATCATCTTCGATGAGCTGGCCAAGCGCAGCGACCTGCCCCGCGAATGGGACCTGACCACCGAAGTGAACGCCGAATGGGTGGGTCACCCCAACTGGTTTTTCCGTATCAGCAAGCACACCCTGCCGTTCTTGAATACACCTTTTGTACCGCAGACGCTTTTTGTCAATGAACTAAAATCTATTCCCGACGACCTCGAAAACTGGGTACTCAAACCGCTCTTTTCGTTTTCCGGCCAGGGTGTAAAAATCAACGTCACGCGGGCCGATGTGGAAAACGTGGACGACCCCAACAACTTCATTCTCCAACGCAAGGTGGATTACGTGCCCTGCATCGAAACCATTAACCCGGCGGAGTCCTCCAAATGCGAAATCCGCATGATGATCCTTTGGAACAAAAAATGGGATAAACCGCGCCTCGTCAACAACCTTATTCGCCTGAGCAAGGGCGAGATGGTGGGTGTGCGCTACAACCAGGGCAAAGACTGGGTAGGGGCCAGTGTGGGGTTTTTTGAACCAGACTAGTTTTTAAAGTGTGAACTACGATGTATGAACTATTCCCGTACTCATAGTTCATACATCATAGTTAATACTTCATACTTCGCTTATGCTTTTCTACGCCACTCGCATCGAGCACGGTTTTGCCCATTTGGAGGAAGAAGAAAGCCGCCATTTGCTTACAGTGTTGCGCCACCAGGTGGGCGACCGCTTACAACTGACGGATGGTCGTGGTAACATATATGACGGAGAAATAGCGGAAGCCAGCAAGCGGAACCTCTCCATCCGCCTGTTGGCCACTACCCCAGTGCCGCCCGAACGCCCTGCCCGCCTACACCTGGCCATCGCGCCGACCAAGCAAATGGAACGCCTCGAATGGTGCCTAGAAAAGGCCACCGAGATCGGCGTGGACGACATCACCCTGCTCCGCTGCCAACATTCCGAGCGCGACACGGTGCGCCTCGACCGCCTCCAAAAAGTGCTGGTGTCGGCCATGAAACAATCGCTCCGCGCTTGGCTACCAAAGCTACACGGCTTGGTGCCTTTCCGGCAGTTCGTCGCCTCCACCACGGAGGCCCAAAAGCGCATCGCCTGGTGTGCCGACTCACCACTTCCCCATTTGCAAAACACCTTGACCGTCGGGCAAAACACGCTCATCGCCATCGGCCCCGAAGGTGATTTCTCGCCCGAAGAAGTGGCGTTGGCCCAGCAGCACGGCTTCGTGGGCGTGGGCCTCGGCCCGGCGCGGCTGCGCACCGAGACGGCGGGTTTATTGGCCGTAGCGACATTCAACCTGCAGGGCAAAGTTGAATTTTTTATATAAATTATTGACTATCAATATATTATATAATTTTTTCCTGCAAAATCTCTCTTAAAATGAAAAGGTTGTCCCAATTTTCGATTGTCGTTTTGCTCCTTTTTCGGTCTATCCCGCAGACGGATGCCCAAAATTTTCAACGCAGGTACGCTTCGGGCGGAGATGATCCTGACCTAAATGGAGGAATAGCCATTTTATCAAATGACAACCTCATCGTAAGTGGTATTTACGCTTTTGACCGGACTCTTCTGCTCGGATTGGCTCCAGATGGGACCGTACTTTGGCGAAAAGGCATCAAATCCGATCCAACCCAAATACCGAAAGAATTTTTTTTTGTATTTTCCATTCAGCCTTTACCCACTGGCAATGCTATTGTTTTGATGCGTAACTCCAAAGCCATCCAAGACTCTCCTTATTTGATGCTGATCGCCGAAGTAGCAGGTAGCGACGGTAGCATCGTTTGGCAACGATACATCGGTACAGAAAACGCCCCGACCGTGTATTGGGATGCCGCAGTGCTTGCTGACGGTATATTGTTGTCGGGCTACATCGGGAATCAATATAGCCTAGCCAAAATAAGTTTTACCGGCGATTTGATTTGGCAGAGAAATTACAAGGGCGAAGGGGATTTTGCTTATGCATTCAATGCAATAACCGTCTCTCCCGAGGGCGATATTTATGCGGTTGGTTCTATTAGCGGCAACGCTTCTCTATGCCTGTCAAAGTTCAACGAATTGGGCGAACAACTATGGAGCAAAAGGTATTCTTTGGCGGAAAACAATGCCCCTCGCATCATACTGGAGGTAGATATTGCCCTGACGGCCGACGGCCAGCCAGTCTTGTGGGGTTCGACTTCCAAAGTAGGGTCCATTGATAATCAAATATTTATCCTGCAAAGTGATAAAAATGATGGGGCGGTAAAAATGTCTAAAACTGTAGCAGACCCGTCTCGTTCGCTCTATACGTCAGATATTTTACCCCTTCCAGACCATACCTTTTTACTTTGCATGAGCGATGTCAATGGGGGAGAAATAGCGCATTATCTCAAATACGATCTTAAAGAAGGGCCACAATGGTCGCACATAGTGCCTAACACTGGCTCCGCAGGCATACTCTATGCAACGGTACTCAATTCCACAGGCCACTTATACAGTATTAGTCAACAGCTAAGCCTTATCCCGCTGGAACGGGCGTCCATACTAACCCGTAGCGACCAGTTACTGACCAACCAACCAGATTGTTGCCACCAAATTGATTCGGTTGTTTTTGAGAATCAGGTTTTTACGGAGGAGGAGCAAATCCTTGTACCGGGCGATCAACAATGGATAGAAAGTAACAAAATGCTCACTTGGATCACTCCACCCACTACCACTGCTTTGATCTGTGGCCAAAGCACCACCAATACTGATTTTGAACTGAGCGAAACGACAATATGTACAGGGGGATGTGTGAATGCTACGCCTATATCGACAAACGGGCAAGAACTAATCTGGGAAGCAACCGGTTTGCCTCCTGTAGTCAGTAGCAATGGTGCCACCTTTTGTTTCGAGGTTCCCGGTACATACAGCATCACAGCTACCTCTGCCCAAGACAGTTGCAGTCGAGTGGCCAAACGGATTACCGTGGTTAACCCTTTACTCCCTACCATTGTCTCCCTCGACTCATTGACCTGTCCGGGCGAATGTGCTCTTTTTAAACTGGATTCGATCCATCCTAATTACCAGTATAATTGGTCTTTTGAAGGAGGCATCCCGACCGCATTTATGGGTTCGGAGCCTCCGGTGGTATGCTATCCGCAGTCTGGACTATACACGGTAGCGGTGAATGTAGTGGGTTGCCTGAGTAGCACGGACACTACTATAGAGGTTAAATACCGCAGTTTACTAACTCCCAATGCCTTTACGCCCAATGGTGACAATATCAACGATTCGTTTAGCCCCTTACTGAAGTGTCCAGCCACCAATTATCATTTTGTCGTCTATAATCGCTGGGGCCAAGTCGTCTTTGAAACCCGTACGTCCGATCAACCCTGGGATGGTACCGCTTTTGGCCAACCCCAGCCGGTTGATACTTATATATGGACCCTCGAGCTAACTGATATACGCGACAATGGCTCTGATATGGATCAGTTGAAAGGCGAAGTCACTTTGTTGCGGTAAAACATAGGCAACTACCCTTTGTATCTTTCAACTCTCTTCACAAGTTCTCAAATCCCCAATTTCTGCTTAGTCGCTGTTGGCAAAGCCTCCTTATGTACCAAAATCGACATTGTTTTGGAGCGGAAGTAGGGCTGCGACACATATAAGTAGCCATTCATTTCCTTCTTCACCGTACCCCAGGAGTTTTTCACGGTATAGTATTTCGTGCCCGTTTGGTCTTTTACCATTCCGGTGATGTGCATTCCATGGTCGTCGGTGGTCGACATTTCATCAAAAGCGGCTTGGCGCTGCTCTGGAGTCACCATTTTCTCCTTAACAGGGGCTTTCCAGATCGAGTCGCGCTCGCCAGCCCCCATGTCTTCCCAGGCTTTGGCGGGCATGATCGCCATGCCTTCCTTCGCTGAAAAGCTCTTCTCGCTCACGTCGCTGGCCCAGACTACCCCAAAACCCTTGTCCACCGCATTTTCGGCCACTTGGCAAAACTCATCGAGGGGCAGGTTGTAAAATTCCCCGTTCGACCAATTGTCCGACACTTCGAGGACGAAAGGCTTGTAAAATGGATGGTGGGTGTACGAAGTAAGGGCCACGTAGTCGTCAGCGTTCAGGCCCAGGCCCTGCATATACGTCTGTGGGGTGTACGATTTACCCGCCACCGTAAACGTCGTTGGCGGTGTACCCATGTAGCCATCCAATGCGCCAGCGAAGGCCTTACGCCACTGCGGACTGAGCTTGTCGTCGGGGTTTTTGTTCAGCGCATCGAGCATGGCTTTGAGTACGGCTTCCATCTCGCCATGCACAGGCTTGTCCTGCCCGGGCGGGAAGCCAGCGTACACCGATTGCGGCACCAGTCCGTATTCGCGGACGATGTTCCACACGTCGTGCGTCTCAGCCCCTTGCCCAAAGGCGGCGGCTCCCTGGCGACGGATGTAGTTTTCGGCACGTTCCAGGTAGCCAGCCCGTACCACGAACATCTCGCTCAAATCCACGGCTGGCTTACCCATCCGGATGAGCTCGCTTTCAAAAAAAGAATTGGCTGAATACACCCAACAGGTGCCGGATTTGTTCTGGTTTTCGACCGGCGTGGCACCGAGTTTTTTGAGCGTGGTAAAGTGATAACCGTTTAGGTCGGCGGCCAGCTCCTGCGCCGATAACCAAGCAGCGCAAAAGAGGAAGAGGAAAGCAACAGACAGTTTTTTCATTTTTTCAAGTTGTGTGAAAAGTGGGCGAAAATAGGCCCTCTTATCAATTGTCACCATCAAATGATCGTGAAACTGTATTTTTGAGGCCTTACATACCTCCTATCAGCTAGCCATTTTCATTAACAATCTCTCTCCAATATGCACACGCTACATCACCTTTCCAGAAGAAATTTCCTGAAAAACAGCACTTTGGTCCTGACTGGTGCTGCCCTGATGCCCGATTCACTTCTTGCAGGTTGGAAGCGAAAGGAAATCACGGGGATACAGCTGTACTCCATCCAGGATGATATGCGCAAAGACCCGCTGGGTACTTTGCAGCAGTTGGCGGCAATTGGCTACCGCTATGTCGAACACGCCAACTACGCGGACCGAAAATTCTATGGGTACACACCCGTAGAATTCAAAAAGGTGCTGCGTGACTTGGGCATGAAAATGCGCAGCGGACACACCGTGTTGGGCGCACAACATTGGGACAACTCCAAAAAGGACTTCACTGACCTCTGGAAATGGACCATCGAAGATGCCGCCATCGTGGGGCAAAAATATGTTATCAGCCCTTGGCTCGATGAGCGCTACCGCAAAACTTACGACGAACTGAAACGCTACATGGAAGTGTTCAACAAAAGCGGCGAATTGTGCCAAAAGTCAGGCCTGAAGTTCGGGTACCACAACCACCACTTCGAGTTTACCGACCAGCTCAACAACACTAGGGTGTACGATATTATTTTGCAAAATACCGACCCAAAGCTGGTGGCCCAGCAATTGGACACCGGCAACCTGTACAACGGTGGTGCCATCGCGCTGGACGTGGTCAAACAATATCCTGGCCGGTTCGAACTGATGCACGTCAAGGATGAAGTATTGTCCAACGGCGGGCATGACAAATATGAAAGTACCATCATCGGTACAGGCATCGTCAATTTAAAAGAGGTGTTGGATGCTGGAAGAAAATCGGGCGGGACCCGTCATTTTATCATCGAACAAGAAGCATATCAGGGAAAGAGTCCGATGGAGTGCGCCAAACAGGATTATGCAGTAATGAAGAAGTGGGGATATTAAGCAGTTATCAGTTATTGGTCAATTGGTTGACTGGTCAATATTTATTGGTTACACAATCATCTGATTGTTAGATGTTTATGTAAAATTTTACCTTAAATTAGTCCATGTTCGCTTACTTGACCAATAACCAGTCAACCATTTAACCAATCAATAGTTAACCAACCAGTCAACCAATAACTACTTATGCAACGTACCGACGTAAACACCCTCGGCGAGTTTGGACTCATTGAACACCTGACCCGTGACTTCCCCATCGCCCACCCTTCCACCATCAAGGGCGTGGGCGACGATGCGGCGGTGATCGAGAACGGCCCCTTTTGTACCGTGGTCAGCACTGATATGCTAGTGGAGGGCATCCATTTTGACTTAGCCTACATGCCGTTGCGGCATCTGGGCTACAAAGCAGTGGTCGTCAACCTATCGGACATCTACGCCATGAACGCCCTGCCCCGGCAGATCACCGTCTCTATCGCCATCTCCAATCGCTTTTCGGTGGAAGCATTGGACGAACTCTACTCGGGCATCCGCAAGGCTTGCGAAACCTACGGCGTGGACCTCGTCGGCGGCGATACCACTTCCGCCCCCAAGGGCATGACCATCAGCATTACTGCCATCGGGCAGGCCGAAAAAAGCCAGCTCGCCTACCGTAGTGGTGCCCAAGTGGGCGACCTGATCTGCATCACTGGCGATCTGGGGGCTGCGTATTTAGGTCTACAGATATTGGAACGCGAAAAACAAATTTTCCTGGAAAATCCAGCCATACAGCCCGACCTCGACAACCAGAAGTATGCTATTGGCCGCCAGTTAAAACCGGAGGCCCGCAAGGATATGATCGAGACTTTCCACCGCACCGGATTACAGCCGACCGCCATGATCGACATTTCCGACGGACTGGCCTCCGAGCTGTTCCACATCTGCCGACAAAGCAAGGTGGGCGCACTCATTGAAGAAAGTGGGGTGCCCATCCACCCGGAGGCGCAGCTGCTAGCCCTACAGTTCAAACTTGACCCAGTCACCTGTGCCCTCAACGGCGGCGAAGACTACGAGCTGCTCTTCACCATCCGGCCTGAAGACGTGGACAAAGTCAAGTTCCTGCCAGACATCTACATTGCCGGGGAAATCATGGAAGCCCAGTATGGAGTCAAATTAAACACCAAGGGCGGAAATATGCACGATCTGAAAGCGCAGGGCTGGGTACACTTTTAGGCCTGTGGTGGTCACAACAGCAGTATTGGCCAAAATATTTGGCCCAGTCGCATTTTTTTTTGTTAATAATATTAAAAATCAAACGTTTATAATATTATTGCTCTTATCTTTGCGGCGGCAAATTGCCACATCACAACTTTCAATTTTTTTTCAATGTATAGTGGAACCGTAAAATTCTTCAACGAATCCAAAGGCTTTGGCTTTGTTGTCGACAACTCTTCGAAAGAAGAAATTTTTGTACACATCAGTGGTCTGGTAGACATCATTCGTGAAGGCGACCAAGTCACCTTCGACACCGAGCGTGGCAAAAAAGGCATGAACGCAGTAAACGTCAAGATCGCCTAAACGCATCTCGGCCTTCTATTGATAAGAGTCGGAACCTCCGATGGGCAACCATCGGAGGTTTTTTTGTGTTATCCACTGACGCTACCTGACAACCGGCTGATTTTTGATAAAACGCCTTGCTTATTTGGTTTGGATTTTTTACCTTTACGTCTCCGTTAAAAGAAACGGTGGCTAAACGATGGGAAACGCTGGTTTTGAGAATCGTTTAAGATTTTTTTTTAATTTTATTTTTGGTTTTGATTTGGAGATAACGAATTAGAGTTTGTACCTTTGCGTCCCGCTTTTGAGGGATTGAAGAGGAGACAATTTTTAAATACTCGAATCTTCTGGTTTCTAAATCCTCAAAATCGATATAAAGAGTTCATTGACATTTGGTTAGCGAAAGGCTAAGAGTGACAGGGCCGGACTAGCGAGGCAACTCGTAGTTCCGGCAAAAGGTAGGGGATTGGAAGGCCCAGAAGGGCAGAGAATAAAGTCAGCATGATCGTACTCGGACGTCGTAAGAACGAAGTTCTGATGAATAATCAGGACAAAGAATATACGATGGAGAGTTTGATCCTGGCTCAGGATGAACGCTAGCGGCAGGCCTAATACATGCAAGTCAAGGGGTCAGCAATGACACCGGCGGA
>JAYUXG010000574.1:0-3010 GCA_043753125.1 Saprospirales bacterium
ACGACCGTGTTGTAAGTAGCCGTAGTAGGGGCAAGAGCAAAGCTTACCGCTGAAGGGAAAGCATTATCAACGGTGGTCGGCAAAAATGTGACAGACAAAGTATTGGTTAATGTATTGCCATCACAGGTATGGATAGCAGGCGTTATAATAACAGTTGTAGAAAGGCTTGGCGGGGTAAGGATAGGAGACGTAAAAGTAGCAGACCCAACAATAGTATTAGCGGTAAGGACAGGAGCTGTTAGTCCAGTGTTCGCTCCGGGAAACCATGTTGTGGTTCCAATACTAGAGCCTCCGCCTAATAGTACAGCTCGATAACTAACACAAGTAGTATAATAGACAAAATAATCATGGGGAAGAATGCAATCAGGTTGATCATTGAGGTGGGGGAATATCCAATTAAGGACCGCGGATACGCCACACGCAACACCCCAAACAATCAAGCCTACAGCTGTTCCTAATGTTATAAGATTTCCAAGAATAGCTACGGTAAGCACGACACCAACATGGTAACCATGACTGGTATGTAAGGACTCCCCATTAAAAGCGACATCGAGTTTCTTTGCAAATATTAGTGCAGTTACTGCGGTTATAGTTACCGCAGTAGCCAAACCCTCCCATGTACAGCTTCGATCCTCTGCCTCTCCTGTAAGTCCTCCCATAATCCCTGATATTTCACGTGCAGAAAGAACTGCATATGCGATATCAAAGATTTCTATAAAAAAATTTGACTATTTAGTTCCTCATTGGAAATAGATGTTCCGTACAAGGTTTGTAGCCTCAAACTGTTCTGGGAGCAGAAACTTGACATTGCTGTAGCACTGGCCCCGACAGATATTAAATTGTTAGCTTTGGCAGAAAAATCCATAGCGAATTGCCTTAAAGAGGCATTCAGTGACTGTTTTTGCTGAAAGTAATCAAAAACACGGGATAAATTTTTATCTTCTCCATAGATATTGGCTATATCTCTTGCCATTCGCTTCCATGTTTTCCAAGTTTCAATATCAACGAAAGCAGAAGGGACTTGTTGATAGAACCAGTCAGCATTCTTTTGATTAAGGGGAAGGACATCATACTGGCTGAACATATTGATCATCGCAACCTTTGCCGTATCTGCCTCAGTGGGGTTCCGGTCACTTACAAGGCTGCTATCGGGATCAAAAGGGTCATTAATATTTTCCTTCAATTCTATTTTTTTGCAGCTAGTAGGCATGAAACAGATAAAAAAGACCGTTAGGGTAGCCCCTATGAAGGTTGGAAGGTTGGAAGGTTGGAAGGTTGGAAGTGTTTCATGAAAATATATTTAAGGCAAAGTGAATTGGATAAAATGATTCAAGTTGGTGGGGCAAGTTAAAAGATTAAAAAGATAATCTTCGAAAATCCAAATTTTTTCGTCGAATACTTTTTACATATATCAATGCCCCGATATGCAAAACCTTATAAGCCATTTTAGAGTCCTGAATTTGCCAAAACGGCCTCAAAACACTCAAATCCACACTAACAGTCATCGGCGTATCCTATTTTGCCCAAAAGCAAAAGGGAGTTCGACGCACTTGCGTCGAACTCCCTTTTTTTAGGCCCAACCAAAAGGTTGGCATTTACCTGCTCAATATTGCCACAAATCATGCTCCCAATTAAAAATATCGCTCTTGATCTTTTCGGATTCCATCAGCACGTCCGTGCCGGATAGGTACTCCTCAATCTTGCGATCATACACGTTCGACTCTTTGTAAATGAAACTGGCGAAGTAGCGCATTTCAAAGACATCTTCCCAAGAAATGGTCGCGTTGGTGTTGCCGCCCATGGTGAATACCCGGTGGCGGGCAAACAGTTCGCGGGCTTGCGGATAATATACCCAGAACATTGGCTTCTCAAAACGGAAGTTGCCTTCGTTGTCCTTCACGTCGATCATGGGTGCAAGGCCCAGAATGCGCACCTGCATCTGCGAAGTCTCCTTGTCGAAGAACCACACTTCTTTCAGGCGGAAACGCTTTACATCTTCCCAGTTGATGTCGTTGTTCACAATCTGAATTTTCTCCTCGTACGTTTCCGGGTCGAAGGTCACGACCGTATCCGTTTTGGACAGCATGGACAACACATCGTCCGTGCTCATACGCTTTTTGAACTTAGCACCGTCTTCGTCTGTGCTGTACACCGGCAAATCGCCTTTAGTGGCGGCTTCCGACAGGATTTTGAAGAAAGGGTCTTCTGGATAGGCGAACGGAAGGTTCATCTTTTCGCGCACATCCAGGACACGCCAGACACGTTTCTCCCAAAAAATATCGCTTTCGCGAATGGGTTGGTAGGGCAGTACCCGACGCTCGCCCATTACTTCTTTCTTGACGACGTCATCAATAGGAGCCTCACCTGGGTCCTCTTCGATCACTTCTTCAGTTTTTACTTCTACTTCTTCAGGCGTTTGTGCCAACAAAGCCGTTGCAGAGCATAGGCTGAAGAAAAAGCACAGGCAAGTCCATTTGAAAAAAGTCTGCATGATTCCCAGATAAATTGAGTAATGAAAAAATAGTGTATTGCTTATGGACTATTGAACCCCTTAACATTAGACGTTGGACTACCAACTTTGCAAGTGTATAAAAAATATAGCGTTTGCAAAGTCAGTAGTCCAAGGTCAGAATATCAATAGGCCAAAATTACTTAATCTTGAAAGCCAGGCCGCCGATGTTCCGCGCTACAGCGTCACCTGGGCATTTGCACTTCACATCATCGAAGAAATAACTGTCGCCCGGTCTTGCTCTCTGTATAATGTCACCGACATCACCACTCCAACGAGCTCCACTGTTGATCTTCGTAATTGGATCTTGACGCTTCGGCAAGTAGGTTACTTCAAAACCGACCACGTCACACTTGGCATCAAAGTCAAAGTTCAGCAACACCGCGGCAATACCGCCTTGGGCTTTAAAGGTACCATTGTTCATGTTGGCGTTCTGCTTCTGGGCACCCAAATAAGGCACCGGGTCAGGAATACGCTTCACACGATACTTGAACGAAGAGG
>JAYUXG010000575.1:0-3001 GCA_043753125.1 Saprospirales bacterium
CACTGTTTTCCGATGTACGGCCAGCAGGACCGCCATGGTGCGGGTGCCGGGCAGCTGCGCGCCCGCCGGGAGGAGACCCCGGCGGATGCTCTCGGTCAAAGCGGCGGCGATTTGCAGAAAAATAGGGGTTTTGGCAGTGTTGTCAATGGAAAGTAAGGTAGAATATGGGAGCATGGAAATGGCGGATGCGGGTGACACGTTGACTAAACTTTCAAAGGTCGGGTAACGTTTAACCGGACTACCCAGTATTTAGAAACCGGATGATTTCAGTAGTCCAATATCGTCATACTTTTGTCGCTCGAAAACAATCTTCTACATGAAAAAATCAGACGTTCCGCGCAATCCCAGCTACTTTGATAGATACATTGATCTAGTGGACAACGTAGAACTTTCGGAGGCCTTCCAGCAAAGTCTGGCGGCCATCGATGCCCTCGACCTGAAAACCCTCCGCACTATTGGCGACCAAGTCTATGCGCCGGGGAAATGGACGCTCCGCGACTTATTTCAGCACCTTATTGATGCCGAGCGGATTTTTACTTATCGCGCCCTGCGTTTTGCCCGCACCGATAAAACGGCGTTGCCAGGCTTTGACGAACAACTTTTCGCTGAAAACGCGGCGGCAAACCGCCGTCCCTGGGAAGATATACTGGCGGAATTGCGCAATGTCCGGGAAAGCAGCATGTTTTTGTTCCACTCCTTTGAACAAGCCGCGCTGTACCGCACCGGATTAATGTTTAACTCGGAATTGCCAGTGCTGGCGATCGCCTTTACTATTGTGGGACATCAGATTCACCACTTTCGGATCATGGAGGAGCGGTATTTTCCTATGCTTCAAGCGGTTAATTTCCAATCATGAAAACAAAAACCTCTCGTATTGAAGGTAGCCGCTATCACCCCAAACGCTACGATTTCGACCCGGCTACCCGCGATGCCATTTTGGACGAAGGCCTGGTCTGCCACGTTGCATTCAACATAGACAACCAACCGTTTCTCCTCCCCACAGGCTATTGCCGCATAGACAATACGCTGTATTTGCATGGTTCGGTGGGCAGCCACTTTTTCATGCAAATGGCACGGGGCATTCCCGTTTGCATCAGCGTGATACTGGTGGACGGGCTGGTGCTGGCGCGCTCAGTATTCAATCATTCGATGAATTACCGTTCGGTGGTCGCTTTTGGCAAAACGCGATTGGTAGACACGGATGCCGAGCGTTGGCTGGCCGCTGAAAGGTTTACCGAACACGTAATGCCTGGCCGCTGGGCAGATGCCCGGCAACCGGACGCGAGTGACCTAAAGAAAACGATGTTCATCGCCGTGGAGATGGAGGAAGCTTCGGTCAAGTTCCGGGCGCACGGCGTGGGCGACGATCCGGAGGACATGGGCCTGCCTGTCTGGGCGGGTGTGTTGCCGCTGCAACTCACGCCATTGGCCCCAGAGACCGACGAGAGCGGGAAGCCAGGATTACCGGTGCCGGACTATGTGCGCGAGTATCGTCGCTAAAGACTGGCAGGCTAATACGTTGCTTTCTATGCAGCAACAATTCTTTGCTATGCTCTAAATGACCAACGATTTGTGATGGAAAAACACTCAAACGTACTCAAACGTCTCCCCAGCCCGGACAGTCCAAGCTTCATAAAAATAAATCCGTCGCTCACCAAGTGGTTGTACCTGATGGCCCTATCCCTGATTTGGGCAGCAGTTTTATTCTGATAAAAAAGGGTTGACTGGTTTTGGTTATTTCGAGGCTGCCACCATACGGCTGATGTCGGCTGGCCTGGTGTTTTTGCCGTTTGGCCTGCGCAATTTCCAGAAAATTCCCCGTGCGCTGTACGGCTACGTGGTGCTGACGGCTATGCTGGGGATGTTTATTCCCGCATTTTTGTTTTGCTTGGCGCAGGTAAAAGTACAAAGTTCGGTAGCGGCCATGCTGAATGGATTGACCCCGGTCTTCACCTTTGTTTTTTCTGTCCTTATTTTCAAGATCGGCTATAAAATTAACCAGGTTTTTGGATTGTTGCTGGGCTTGGTATGCGCGATTTTGCTGGCAGTGGAGCGTTCCAATAGTACCATTACTTTCAATTGGCACACTGGACTGATTATTATGGCGACTCTCTGCTACGGATACAACATCAATCTCATCAAGCAGCGTCTATCGCACATTCCGGCTTTTGTGCTATCGTCGGTGACCGTCTCTTTCGCTGGTCTGCTGGCCTTCTTGCCCAACCTCGATAAGTACCATCCTGCCCAAATAAAACAAAATCGCCACGCCGGATTATCGGCGTGGCGATTTTGCTTTTACTGGTAATGTTTTTTTGCCAACTGTGCGGCAGTCAAACCCGCCGACACTGTTTATTCGGGTGTGCGTCCTGCTTTGGACAATATATTGGCGATATTAAAATTTACCCCTTCCATCATCTTTATATCGTCCTGCCAACTAATGGTTTGGGCGGGTTGGTCAGGCAAGGAAATCATTACTTGTTGGCTGGCCGTGAAAACCCAAAAGACCTTTTTTACACCAAAAGCAAAATAGTCGGCGACTTTGCGGAAAATGTATTCCATATTGGAAGAATCCTCGGTGTCGGCTGCCACGTCGATCTCTACGATTATCTCTGGCGGACGTTTGGAGTAATGGTTGTTCAACACAAAATTCTCTGCCTTGAAAATGGCGATGTCAGCTCCACGTTGATGTTTTTTTCCCAGTATCAGTCCTTGTTCTCCAACGGTGATGTCAAAATCGGAATTGAGTAGCTGTTGGAGAAGAACTGCATAAATGCGTCCTTTCAACCAAGTTTGCAAAGAACTGTCGCTTATAATTTCTTCTAGGGTTTTATGACCTGCCAATACCTCCCGATAGCCTTTGTAATAGATCGGCTGGCCGTCCACCACCTCATAAGTAAGGCGTTTGAGCAGCGCGGAGCGGCGGGATTTGGGCCGGGGAGGATTTGCGGCAATTGCGGTTGCTTGAGCCGTCATGGTGGATTTTTAGTCAAAAGTAAAGTAA
>JAYUXG010000576.1:0-7350 GCA_043753125.1 Saprospirales bacterium
GCACCGCCATTGGTGTCGATAAAACCGATAAAACGGTTGCCAAGGCTCTTGCGGCGGCCTTTTATTTCCAAAAACAAATCCAGCGCGCTCTGATTGCCCCCGACCAACAGGGTATTGAAAGTGACCCGTCCGGCCTTCAACCGCCAGCTGGCCCGCGTTAACAAAATCATACGGCCCGTGGCTGTGAGCAGGAAGTGCAGCCCAAACAACATCAAAAAGGAGCGGTAAAAAGTCTGGTACTTGACCACTACGTCATCCAGGATAAGGGTGAAAAACAGGAACACCACACCTATGAAAGACAGGAAGAATGTACGCGTCAGCGTGGTCAGGCGCGAGAGCCGATAAATGTCCACGTACTGGTCAAAAATGGCGTAAAGCAACACCCAGCCAAGCGGGATGATAAAAATGCCCAGATAAAAATTAGTGTCGTGAAAGACCCCGGCACTCACCGGGACGCCTTCCACCGTTTTGCGGTATAGGAAAAACAAGGCCCAGGCCAGCATCGCCAGAAAGAAATCGGCGGCAGCATAGACTAAAGTATCGCGTTGACGAAGTGGACGGGACAAACAGCAGGGTGATTGCGATCAAAAATTAGCGAGGCGCAGGTTGTCGATCCGCACGCTGCCGGAGGTCTGGGTGTAGTTGCCCGCCGCATCCTTGGGTAGCCTGACCAAAAAGGCGATCCGGTAAGTCTCTTCTTGCGATTGCAGCAGCAGTTCGGTCAAGTTGCGGTAAGTTTTGTTCCAATCGTCTTTTTTGTTGAATTGGAACAGGGGCTGAGTGCGCTCCTCTCCACTGCCGGTTTTTCCCAACAAATAGGCTTCAAACACCATATCATTTTTATATTGCAGTTCCAGCCACACCTGTTGGTTATCCGTGGGCAACAACACTGCTTCGCTGGCGATCAAAATGGCAGGGTGTGCCTCATTTACCTCCATCAGTAGCGATTTTCCGGAAAATGCCCCATCAGTACTCAGCGAATAACTGCTATTGTCATCGGAATCGCGATTTTGAAAAACGATGGAGGAAGTACCGTCAAAAGTCGTCCGGTCGAGTGCCCAGGGATATTTCGTATCCGGATCGTAGGAAGTGATCGGCTGGAGAGTAGTGCTTTGGCCCCCGGCCAAAGGCAACGTTTGCTCGTGGCGCAGCAAAAAAGGATAGATATTCGGCGTCGTTACGATGCCGTTTTCTTTCACGCCCGGATAAGCATAGACCAGGGCGTCCCCTTCGGCCAGCACCGGCACCGAAGCGGGCAGGCTGTAGGCACCGAGGTATTCCCGATTGACATACACATACGCCTCGGTAATCTTTTGCCAGTTCGTACCGCCCTCGGCGTTCACCATAAAGGGCTTTATTTCCAAATAGGCCGGGATTTGCTCCGGTTGGTCCTTGCAACCAAAAAAATTCAACGAAAGGGCGATGACGGCCCAGAAATGATGCTTTTTCATGAGTACAATTGGCTCAAAGTGATTGACAGTAATGTGTACGCTACGTTTGTCATTCCCGACAAATCGGGAATGACAAACATGATATGTTCCAAGGTACCTAAGTTAACGAGAAAAGGTTAATCCCAATTACTTCAGCCGCATATACACCTCCATCGGCGATCCCCGGAAGTTATAGTGCTTGCGCAACTGATTTTCCAAAAACTGCACGTAGGAATCCCGGACGTAGTGGGGATTGTTGACAAAGAACGCAAATGCCGGAAAAGGCGTGGGCAACTGAGTAACGTATTTAAAACTGGGTTGACGACCCTTCACCGCAGGCGGCGGCGTGGATTCGATGATCGGCAACATCAAATTATTCAATTCAGACGTCTTGATGCGCCGGGTGCGGTTTTCATACACCTCCATCGCGATCTCGATGGCCTGAAAAATACGCTGCTTTTCGAGCGCGGAGATGAACATCACCGGCACGTCGTCGTGGGGAGCCAATCGTCGCTTGATAGCCGCTTCGTAATCCCGCGCCGTATTAGTGGTTTTGTTGGTGATCAAGTCCCATTTGTTCACCAGCACCACCATGCCCTTGTGCCGTTTCTGGATGAGACTGGCGATACTCAGGTCTTGCGCTTCAATGCCCAGTTCGGCATCCAGCACCAGAATGCACACGTCGGCCTCCTCTACCGCCCGAATGGCGCGCATCACGGTATAAAATTCGAGGTCTTCTTCCACTTTGGCCTTTTTGCGAATACCGGCGGTGTCGATCAGCATAAATTCCTGGCCAAACTTGTTGTAGTGCGAGTGGATGGGGTCGCGGGTAGTGCCAGCAATGGGGGTCACGATGTGCCGGTCTTCGCCGAGCAGAGCATTGGTCAAGGATGATTTGCCGACGTTGGGCCGACCGACGATGGCAAATTTGGGCAAGGGCGTATCCAGTTCCGGCTCGTCGTGGATATATTCCATCATTGCGTCGAGCAGGTCGCCTGTACCGCTGCCGCTGACCGCCGCGATGAAAAAAACGTTTTCAAAGCCCAGCCCGTAAAATTCGTTGCCATCGAGCAGGCTCCGGTGGTTGTCCACCTTGTTCACCACCACCAGCACCGGCGACTTGGAGCGGCGCAGCATTTTGGCAATATCCTCGTCCAGATCGGTGATGCCGGTCTGGGCGTCGACCATGAAAACAATGACCGCCGCTTCCTGTAGGGCTACTTTGACTTGATCGCGGATGGCCGCCTCAAATATGTCGTCCGAACTTTGCACGAAGCCACCGGTGTCCACCACCGTGAAGCGCTTGCCGCCCCACTCGCAGGTGCCGTATTTCCGATCACGGGTCACGCCCGAGAAATCGTCCGTAATGGCATCGCGCATACCAACCAATCGGTTGTAAAGGGTTGATTTTCCCACGTTCGGGCGCCCAACTATCACCACTGCATTTCCCATGTTTGTGTACTTTTGTCCATTGAAGAACCGCAAAAGTAGGCAATCGCGCCCACATACCGGACAAAACCAAACGCAAGAGACCTGAAATGCAGAAAATCATTTACCGCGACCCACAGGTCACGATCTTCCAGAGTGCGCTGTTCCAGACCAACTCCACGGTCGTGCTGACTGACGACATAGTGCTGGTGGCCGACCCAGCCTGGCTGCCGGACGAGGTGGCGAGCATCCGCAACTACGTGGAGAGCATCCGTGGCAAGCGGGCTTTGTACCTCGTCTTTACCCACTCCGACTACGACCATATCATTGGCTACAAGGCTTTTCAGCCGGATAAAGTGTTCATGAGCAAGGCGATGGCCGACAATCCGGATTGGGAAAAGAGCGTGGCGCAGGCCCAGCAGTTCGACCAGGACTACTACATCGACCGCCCCTACCCCATCGAATATCCGCAGGGCGATTTCTTCGTGTACCGGGATGGCGTACAGTTTCGCCACGGCAACACCAAAATGACTTTTTATCTCGCTCCCGGCCATACGGCGGACAGTATGATGGTGGTGGTCTGGCAACTGGGCCTTTGCCTGGCTGGCGATTATCTCTGCAACGTGGAGTTTCCGTTCATTTATTACAGCAGCGTGGAGTATGAAAAAACGCTGGAAAAAATGCCCCATATCCATGATCGCAACTGGTTCACTCGCCTCGTGCCGGGCCACGGCGACCCGGCACTGACCATCAATGAGTGGCTGCGCCGCCGCACGGAGGGCCTGGCCTACATCTATGCGCTGCGCGAAAGTATTGCCACCAACGTGCCTTTCGACGAGGAGTCACTGTGGTGCCGCTTCCGTTATCCCCTGCTCCAGCGCAAATACCACCTGAACAATGTGACCCTGATGCGTCGCGAGTTCGAGCAGGGTTTGTGGACGTGGGACCCGGATTTTTCTTTCGAGGAATTGATAGAGACGCGACCAGATACTAAGGTGAATGAAGAATAATGATTTCCTGATTACTATTTTGGATAAAATCTGCCAACGGGTGCCGGAGCTGCGCCCGGAATTGCGGCTACTGTTGGAAGAACATTTGGAACATGGGACGGCTTCTTTTCGGAGCCGGGCGAAGCGGGTATTGGCAAAATAGCCGCCTATATTACTCCCCATGTACATACTTCTCAAACACATCTGGTCGCCGCAGCCTCGTCCGCTCCAGGCTTTGTTCATGCCGCCAATCGTCAATATTGCGTTCATGGCCCGAAAGCAGCACGTCTGGCACCACCCTGCCGTCCCATTCTGCCGGGCGGGTATAGACTGGCGGGGCCAACAGATTATCTTGAAAACTATCGAACAGGGCGGAGGTTTCGTCGTTCAGCACCCCGGGCAACAGTCGCCCGATGGCATCCACCAGCACGGCAGCGGCTAATTCACCACCCGATAGCACGTAGTCGCCAATGCTGATTTCCAAGGTGACGTACTTCTCGCGGATGCGCTCATCCACGCCCTTATAGTGGCCGCACAGCACCAGCAGGTGTTGGTGCATACTCAATCGGTTGCACAAGGCTTGGTCCAGCCGAACGCCATCGGGCGAGGTATAGATAATCTCGTCGTAGTGGCGTTCGGCCTGCAATTGCTCGATGCAGGCGGCGATTGGTTCGGGTTTCATAACCATACCGGCCCCACCGCCAAATTGGTAATCGTCCACTTGCCGGTGTTTCCCCACTGTGTAGTCGCGCAGGTTATGCAGATGAACTTCCAATAAGCCCTTATCCTTGGCCCGCTGCATGATCGAGTGGTTCAGCGGGCTTTCCAACAGTTCGGGTACGACGGAGAGCAGATCAAAACGCATAGGGAGGTGGCTGGTGAAAGTTCACAAATTATTTTTTACCCGTTCTCTGCCAAAAATATTTTCAACAGGTAAAATTTTTGTTAGTGAAAAGGCGATTTAGTTTCTGCGCAAAATTAGTGACCATATTTGCAACCTGTATCGTTGGCCATCTTCATTAATTATAGCAACGCAAAACAGATTTAACGCCTTCGACAATCTCCACGTTTCTTCCACAATCTTTACTACTTCCGCCCAATAATGTTAGCCATCAAATCCGATCTGCTCACCAAAGGCCGCAACCGTCCGGCCCTGCGCGACCGCAGCTACTACGCCATCCGCGAATTGCGCGGCGTGATTGCCCACTGGACAGCCAACACCAATGCGGGTGCCCACGCCCAGGCCAACCGCAATTATTTTAATAACCAGACCCAACGCTACGCTTCGGCGCATTACGTGGTGGACGATCACTCGATCATCCAGTGCATCCCGGACAATGAAGTGGCCTACCATGTTGGTGCCAACGTGTACCAGCAGGACGGCCGACGGATGTACGCAGGCAGCCCCAGCCTGACTCCCAACTTCTTCGTCATCGGTTTCGAGATGTGCGTCAATTCCGACGGCGATTGGAACAAAACTTACCACAATTCTGTGGAGTTGGCGGCGCATTTGCTGCGCAAGCACGGCTTTACCACCAACGATCTGTATCGGCATCACGATATTACCGGCAAAGATTGTCCGAAAATGATGCTCACGGCTACCTCGTGGGGCAAGTTCAAAAGTGACGTGGCCTCGGCCATGCGCGACGACCCAGCCCCGCAACTGGAGCAGGGACGAGTGACTGCCAAAGATCTGAACGTGCGCACTGGCCCCGGTGTGAACAATAAGGCGGTCGATAAGCTTGCCCAAAACACTACGGTCAACGTTTTTGAAAAAAGGGACGGTTGGCTGCGGATCGGGCCGAGCCGTTGGGTGAGTGGCAACTACGTGGAGGTTATTTTTACCACCCGTTGGGTACGCATCATCTCGCGCACCGAAGGCGACGTACGCGAAAGCCCAGCCATGACCGTCCCAGTGATTGATGCTTTGCCGAACGGCATCTGGACGACCGTGATCGGCGAAAAAGGCGACTGGTACGCCCTGGGCACCAACCGCTGGATACGCAAGGCAGCAACGGCACCGCTGGCGGTGCAAATAGGCGAGGTAACCGGTGCAGCTGACCTGAACGTCCGGCTTGGCCCCGGCGTGGATGATGATGTGATCTACCAGCTGAAACTCGGCGACCGGGTGCGGATATTTGGCGAACAGGATGGTTGGTTACAGATTGCCCACCGCGAATGGGTGGCCAAGCGGTATGTCAAAACTTCGTGAGAAAGGTCATGGCGTCCACACCATCCGGGTAGTCGGTCAGGCTGGGTTCCTGGGTTTTGCCAAAGGGCAGCACGGGCGTTTTTTGTAGTTGCACGTTGCTGACCACGCATTGGATTTCCTCGCTTTTCGCGGCCAGCAGCATATCCAGATCGTACAAATCATCGTAATATTCGTAATGTGCCAAAGCGATGCGGGCCTGTAAAGAGGCGTCTTCCCGAAGCAGCAAGCAACCATTGTTCAGGTATGGCGTCTGGTTCAGCAGCAATAGCGTCAGGTTGTAGTCGAAGTTGTTCTTGTATTTATTGTGGTTGGCGAGTTCCCGGTACTCGTGCAGGGCTTCCAACAGAGCGTCAAATTGGTAGCCGTGCGGTACGTAGAGCTTGCTCACATTGCGGCAGCCCAACCCGAAATAGGTGAAAATATCCCGGCCCAAAGCCTGAAAATCAGCGGTGGTTTCCAGGCCATTTAGCACCGCGACACCATTGCGGTTACGTCGGATGAGGTGCGGATATTTGCCAAAATACTGCTCGAAGTAGCGGGCCGAGTTATTGCTGCCAGTGGCAATGACCGCGTCAAAGTCCTTCAAACGGTCGTCTTCGGTGAGAAACTCGGTGTATTCCCAGCTTTCGTGGGCCCATTCGCCCATTTTTTTCACCAA
This sequence comes from Saprospirales bacterium, assembly GCA_043753125.1. Classification (GTDB taxonomy): domain Bacteria; phylum Bacteroidota; class Bacteroidia; order Chitinophagales; family Saprospiraceae; genus M3007. Next base: position 6,718 of record JAYUXG010000576.1, read on the forward strand.
TAACGGCAATAGACGCTTATCCTTGTCGGACAGTTTTATTTTGGCTCGATGCCCGGCAACGAATACACCTAGCCAATCTTGGAAGCCCACCAGCGGGATGTTGCCGGCCATGATGAGGCCCACTGTTTTTTCCGGGTGTGGTTGACCCCCAATGGGATACTGTGCCGCCCAGGTCGCCAATTTTTCACGGTCCAAAAAGGCAGTCGCGATGGATTGGAGGGCATGGCGAGTATTGTCGGGAGTAAACCATTTGTTCTCCATATAGGCCTGTTCGATGGTCGATTCCAGGTCGGCATCGCCGTCGGAGCGCAGGTAGTGGCCAAGTTCGGCCAATAGATCGAGTCTTTCGTGGAGGGTCAAGTTGCTTGTGATTTTAGATGGCTGGACTATTAGACGTTGGATTATTTGACTTTAAAGCTTGGCGGCGTCTAACGCCCAAGATTCAAAAGTCTGGCTGCCAATGTCTCAAAAAAGCAAATCTTCAAATTCGCCTAAATGTTTTGATAAGCGTAAAGAATCCTATTTTTGCCACAGACATCCATCCATTTTTCATTTCAAACCCTGCTAAAGTTATGACCAGCAATTTTTTGAACCACTTGGGTGAACCAGCGGTTTTCCCTACCCCCCACGGGA
>JAYUXG010000577.1:0-17099 GCA_043753125.1 Saprospirales bacterium
TGTTCAACGTAAGTCCTTCGCCAGGGCAAAGGGCCAGGTCGGCTGGAAATTGCACTGGAGCGATTTGGCCATTCACGACAACTGTTACGGAATCAGTCAATTGGCAAGCAATACCGAAACTGAACGTGACGATGTAGGTCGTGGTTTCCATGGGCGACACGCTCACCGCACCACCCGACCCGGCATTGGGGGTCCACTGCAAAGTGCCGGGTATGTTGGTGTTGGCAGTGAGCAGCACCGTAGCGCCCTCGCAAATGGTTGTATCGCCAAAAGCTTCCAATGTGCCGTTGGCAACGGTGATCGTGACCTGATCCTCTACCAAACATCCGCCCACGATGGCTTTCAAGAAATAAGTAGTTGTTTTTTGGGTAGGTATCACGACTGGCTGTGGCCCCACAAAAGTGCCAAAAGTCGGGTCAGTAGAGGTCCAAGTGTAGGTAGCACCAGCATCGAAGACCTCATTGAGAGTAATCGGCTGCTCTCCACAAAGCGTTCGGTCGCTGGGGAAGCGGTAGACGGGCGGACTCGACACAGTGACGGTCGCGGAAGTACCCGTATTGCAACCCTTGAACTTGCCACTCACGTTGTAGGTTGTGGTCGCCGTGGGGGTAGCTAAGGGATCGTCGCAGTCGCTGCAGCTCAGGGTAATGGCTGAGGTCCACATGATTTCGGTGACCCCGGGGGTGTAGGTCAAATGAAGTTGCACGCTCTGTGCGGCACAGATCACTGTATCGGCTGGCACTATTTGCATCTCGGCGGGCGGAATCACGTTTACGGTGGCCTGGGTGGTGTCCACGCAACCACCATGACGGGTAATGCGCTGATAAACAGTCGTATCGGTAGGTTGAACCACGAGGTTATACAAACTGTCCGGAGTAAGCTGACCCATCGGCGGCAGCCATTGGAAGTCGATATTTGGAAACTCGGCGGGTTCGTAGGTCGGCGATCGCAGAATGACCTGCCCGCCCTGGCACACCGTGGTGTCCAATGGTGCGATGCTCAAATCCTTGGGCAGGCTGTCCACTTGCACATACACTTGTTGAGTGCGCGTACAGCCGGGCAACACCGCTTGGGCCGTATACAGGATGGATTCCAGCGGGGTGGCAATCGCGGTCGCCCCGTTGGACGTAATCTGTAAACCGGTCGGCGGCGTCCAGGTCACGGTCGTGCCAACCGGCGATACGTTCGCCTGAATGTTCAGGCTGCTGCCCAGGCATAGGAGGGCGGTATCAGCCACGTTGAGGTCCAGCGTAAGGGGCACCACTACCACTTGGACCTGGCGGATTTCGGTGCAGCCTGGGTTGGTCGCCGTCAGCGTGTAGATAGTGGTCTGAGTGGGAGAGGCAATGGGGTTAGCAATAGCTGCATCGTCCAGCGAACCATCGTCGGGCACCCAGCTATAAGTGATGCCCGGCTGGGGAGTGGTGGTACCCAGCAAAACACTGGTGCCGGTACACACTGCCGTATCCGTCTGCACGACTAAGATCGGCGATTGATACACTTGTACCTGCACGCTATCCAGAGCGGCCACCGGGCAGTTACCGTTGGTGGCCGACAAATAGTAAGTGGTGCTGCTGCTGGGTGTCGCCGCCGGATTAGCTTCCAGGGAGACAAAACCCGATGGGGAAGACGACCAAGCGTAGGTCGTACCAGGCACGGGTGCGCCACCCAGATTCACTGCCTCGCCATTGCAAATTACTTGATTGTCGGTAATGATAAATTGTGGCTGTTGCCCCTCCACCACATGGACCACTACCGTATCCATCGAAGTACACTGGGGCGAAATAAGGGTGGCGATAAAGCTGTAATCGCCAGTGGATAAGCCACTTACCTGCGGCGAAGGACAATCGTAACAACTCAAACCGGGGACATTCGTCCAGACGTATTGCACATTGGGGAATGACTGCGGATTGAGCGTAAAACTGGCTCCGTTGCATACAGTGGCGTCGGGGCCAAGGTTCACATCCAGTACGCTCACTTCGACCAAGCGGGAAACAGATTGGCAAGCCGAGACGATCTGCACTTGATAAACGGTGGAAGCAGCAATCGTGGCCACCGGATTTGGGCAATTGCTACAGCTCAGACCTTGTTCGGGCGACCAAAAATAAGCGATGCCACCCGTGGCCGAGAGCTGCACAGGCTGGCCGGTACAAACCGCTGTGTCGGCAGTGACGGAAATTTGGCTGTCCAAAGCATTTAACACCCCATCGGTGGTGCCGGTAAAATCCATGGCAATCCCCCCTTGCTCTATTGATTGCCCAAAATCATCCAGCAGGACGACGTAAATTTCCCCTTCCTGCACATCCAATCGACTCACAAAATCGTCGGCGATGCCGCCAGGCCCGTTGGGTCCGGGGGTACTGGGGTCGCCGCAATCGAATTCGTCGGTCACGGGCGTACCCAAAGTGGGATGCACATCGGCTAAGCCCGTAATGTAGGGTTGTAATTGGTCTTCATAGGCCGCCCAGGTCGAACGGACTGGTTGATTGTTGTTGATGAAATCACAAATGTCCTCCACGCTGGCGATTGGACCCCACACACTGAGGTCAATATCCGAGGATTCCAGGGGGTCCGCCGCCTGGGCCACAAAGCCAAATTTGCCGTCCGCGCCAGCGGTAAAATAAAAGAAGGAAAAATTGCCCGGCGAGATGAGAAAGCAGCCTGCATTAACGCCGGCTTGGATGAAGTCCGGGTCGCCTGCGCCGGGGTTCAGGGCAATTATTTCGGGCAACTGGGTACTACAACCACCAATATTGAGCGCACTGCTGCAATCGGACGCAGGCGGCAGCACCACCGGGCAGGTTACGGTGTCCACACTGATGTTGAATGGGGAGCAATCGTCGCCAGCCCCAAACACAAAATAATAGGTGCCGGGATTTTCCAGGAAAGCCGCCTGGATGACCGGATCGACGCTGTTGAAGCCCCCCCCGGCCGAGGCAATACAAGTAGCCTCTGGCAGCGACGGGCAAAGGCTGTAAATACCAATGCCCGCCCCGGCATTGGTGCCGGAGACGTTGACCTGAACACATTCATCGCCGGGAGAAGGATAGGCGAGTACGTAGTCATTGCCCGATAAAAAATCATCGTCGCAGGGGCCATTGTTAATAGTATTGCCGGACAAGCAATTGCTCAGGTTTTCGGCGGCGAAGGGCAAACTGGGAATAGCAGCCGGTGCCGTGCAGGTAGTGGGCGGTTGGGCGGTGCAGGGACTAGCCAAGCATACCCAGGTCAATTCAAACCCGCCCTCCTCTATTTCTTCATCGGCAGAGAACGCAATGGTCGCGCAGTTGCCGGGCACTTGGATTTCCAGGTTCTGGCCTATGCCGGAAATTTGGGTGATCTGGGTACCCGTCACATCGTCCCCTTGATAGAATTGCAAATAGTCGAACCCGCTCTCCGTGTTGTAGTTCACCACGTTTAAGATGATACATTGGTGGAAATCGGTCGGACAAATGGTAAACGTGGCATCGTCGTTCGCGCTATAGTCCAGGTCTGGGCCGCCACTATCGAACAAAGTGCCAGTACAGGTCTCCGTGCCAAGCACGGTCCCAATATTGATTTCTGGCACATATTTTTCCACACACAGCCGGAACGTGCCAGCGTTGGAGGCCGCCGTGGCGGAGTAGTCGTTGATGCGCAGGTAGTATACTAATCCGGGAGTGAGACCAAACAGATCAAGGTGTACCTCGTTGATGTCCAGCTCGGCGGCAGCGCAGTTCAACTCGGCCAAGTTCCCAAAACTGCACTCGCCGCGATAAATGGCCACTTCAGGCATTTGGAGCGTGCCATTGCCGTCCACATTGCCATAAACGGAGATTGTAGCGTCCACAATACTGCCGTCGGCGGGCATATTGAACTGGAACCATACATCGCGTTCGGCGTTATTGTTAAAACAGTCCGGCACGTTGGCCAGTGGGTCAATATTGCTGGCCGTGGCACTCACATTGGTATATTGGGCTGGAGTGGAGCAATAGGGAACTTCTCCCAAGTCAATGATACCCGAACACTCATCATTGACGGGGGCTTGTGAAAAAACGGTCAGGGTAGTCAGCAAAAAACAAAACGTAAAAAAAGCCTTCATGCAGGAAACAGTTGAAATCAGGGCGAAAAATAAGAGGAAATAATTCCCCAACGGCATTGGATTTTGGTCGGGCAGGACAAAACCCCAATTCTTGGTGTGGGCTGCAAAACTACCTAAGCTTTCTCCCAAAAACGGAACGTACTATCACTGATTGCCGACATTCTGCTACTTTTACCCCCCAACGCCCGTCACTTTGACCATAAGAATCATCAACCGTTCGTCTTTTGCCCTGCCGGAATATAAAACAGCGGGCAGTGCCGGTCTCGACCTCCGTGCCGATCTTGCCCACGAAGTCCGTCTGGGGCCACTCGAACGTACCTTGGTGCCAACAGGATTATTCATAGAACTGCCGCCAGGCTACGAGGCCCAAGTGCGGCCCCGTAGCGGATTGGCCATCCAGCGTGGACTGACCATGCTCAACGCACCTGGCACCATCGACAGCGACTACCGAGGTGAGATCAAGTGCATCGTCGTCAACCTGTCCAACGAAAGCCAAACCATCGCGCCGGGAGAGCGCATTGCCCAATTGGTGGTGGCCCGCTATGAGCAGATCGAATGGGCCGAAACAACTGCGCTGGCGGCTTCGGAGCGGGAAATTGGCGGCTTTGGCAGTACGGGCCAGTAAAGTAGTTGTTGGAATGTTAGTTATCAGGGTTTTGATCATGGATCATCGATTTTATATGCCCTACATAACATTCGGCCATTCAACTATTTGTTCCAAATTTTCTAAGAACTTGATAAACAGTTACTTGTACTACTATAACTAACAACTCTTAACCACCTCATGAACATTATAATCCCCATGGCTGGCCGCGGTACCCGGCTACGCCCGCACACCTTGACAGTGCCCAAACCCTTGATCCCGGTGGCTGGCAAACCTATCATCCAGCGTTTGGTAGAAGACTTGATAGCCGCTTATAGCGGCAAAGTGGACGAAATTGCCTTTGTGGTCGGTGAGCTGGGCGTGGAAGTGGAGCGCGAATTGGTAGCCATTGCCGAACGGCTGGGCGCACGGGGCCGTATTTATCACCAGGAAAAGGCCTTGGGCGTCGGCCACGCTATTTATTGTGCTTGGGAAAGTCTGGCTGGTCCCTGCCTCATTGCTTTTGCGGATACGCTGTTCAAAGCCGATTTTCAGTTCGATCCCAGTGAAGACGGCGTAATTTGGGTCCAGCGCGTGCCAGACCCTTCCGCCTTTGGGGTCGTTCAGCTCGACCCAACGGGCTACATCACGGAGTTTGTGGAAAAGCCGACCACTTTCGTGTCCGATCTCGCCATCGTGGGCATTTATTACTTTCGGGAGGGCGAGAAACTCCGCTCAGCCTTACACCGCATCATCAATGACGATCTTAAGGAAAAAAACGAGTTTCAGATTACCACGGCATTAGAGCTGCTCAAAAACGAGGGCATTCGGTTCCGCACGGCCGAGATAGAGGAGTGGCTCGACTGCGGCAACAAGGACGCCATTCTGTACTCCAACGAACGAATGCTGGAATTTCACCGCCAAGACAACCTGGTCGACTCTACGGCAGTTATTGAAAATAGCATCATCATCGAACCTTGCTTTTTGGGTGGGTACGCGCTGGTCCGCAACTCGGTCATCGGACCATACGTCAGCGTTGGGCATAATTCAAAGGTGGAAAATACCGTTATCACCAATAGCATCATTCAGAACGATTCGTATATCAAGAACGCCCTGCTGGACCATTCGATGATCGGCAATTCCAGCGTGTTCCTGGGGGCCAAAGACGAATTGAACTTGGGCGATTTTTCCAACTTTTCTAAAGGTTAACTTGCTGTGAAATATACACTTCTGTTCTGCATTTTCCTCTCTGCCCTAGCCCTCCGGGCACAAAACACCATTGGCGGCACGGCCAGTATCGTGCCGGAAGAAGAGGTGTCCCGCCAGACCGATTTCCTGGCGGCCGAACGCGAACGGCTGCTGGAGCATTGGGACAAAGCCATCCCGCTGTACCAAAAATTTGTGTACGTCAATGCCAAACACGACGCAGGCTGGTATGGACTCGCCCGCGCCCTGGCTGGTAAGAAAGACCTGTCCGCAGCCCTCGAAGCGATTGGAAAAGCGGTGCAGCTGTCTCCTGACAACGAGTGGTATCGGGTGCAACAGGCTGACTTCTACGAACAACTCGACCGCCCACGGGACGCAGCGCTGATCTATGCTGAATTGACCAAACGCTTCCCGTACACCCAGGAGTTCTACGTGCGCCTGGCCTACCTCTCCGTGCTGGCTGGTGACCCAAAGGGCGGCCTGAAAGCCTTGGACCGACTGGAGCAGCTGGCGGGCCTTTCCTTAGAGATTGCGGACAAGCGACACGTTATTTATGTAGCCTTGGGCGATGACCGCCGCGCCGCCGCCGAGCTGCAACGGGTAGTCGATGCTTACCCCGATGAACTAAAATATCGGTATCGACTGGCGGATTTTTATACCACCATCAAGGACGAGGCCAACGCCCGGCGGGTGTATGAAGACATATTGCGCCGCCGTCCCAACGATCCCGTGGCGCAATTGGCTGTGGTACGTCAGGGCAAAGGCAGCGCGGATGTGGCCTACCTTACTTCCTTGCAGCCCATTTTTGCCGATGCCAACGTCTCTATTGATGCCAAAATAAAGGAGATCTTGCCGTTTTTTGGCAAGTTGGATGCTGGTACGGACGCAGGGTTGATCCAAAAAATGCTCGAACTTGGTGATTTGGTAGAAAAAACGCATCCCAGCGATGCAAAAGCTTGGAGCCTTTCCGGCGATCTCCGCTACCACGCCAACCAGCCCGCTGCTGCCCTCGAGCGTTACCGCCGCTGCCTGCAACTCCGTCCCCAGGTCTTTGCGGTGTGGGAGAACACCCTCACCATCTTGGCCGATCAAAAAGCCTACGACGAACTGTTGGCCACCGCCGAAAAGGCGATGGACGCTTTTCCCAACCAGCCCAAGGCTTATTATTTTTACGCCGTAGCCGCTACCGAAAAGGGGCAACCCGATGCCGCACTGACCCAGCTCGAACAGGCTGGTTTCATGGTGGGCAACAACCGGACACTGCGTCTTGACCTGATCGACCAAACCGGGCTGGCCCTTCTGAAGAAAAAGGACTTTGAAGGTGCGGTAGCCCATTATGCGGCGGCCCTGCCCCAAGGCGGAGACCAGCACCCCAGCATCCTGGAACACTACGGCGATGCACTTTCTCAAGCTGGGCAACGCGAGCCTGCTCGCCAGCAATGGCAAAAGGCTCAAGCCCTGCGCCCTTCGCCCGGCTTGGAGCAGAAGCTCAACCCGGGTAAACTTTAATTATGGAACAGATCATCGCCAAAACTTTTGCCGGGCTGGAACCCGTGTTGGCCGAGGAGCTGCGTGCCTTGGGGGCCACCGGGATTCAAATCATCAAGCGGGCCGTGTCGTTCGAGGGCGATGTCCGATTGCTCTACCGCGCCAACTACGAACTGCGCACGGCCCTGCGCATTTTGCTGCCAATCCATTCATTTCCAGCCCATAATGAGCGGAGCCTTTACGAAGGCATCCGCGAAATCGACTGGAGCAATTACATGGGGGTGTCCGATACGCTGGCCGTAGATGCCGTGGCTCAGGGCGAGGTATTCCGCCATTCGCAATACGTGGGCCTATTGACCAAGGATGCCATCGTTGACCAATTCCGCGACCGCTACCAACGCCGCCCGAACGTAAACACCCTCTCGCCCAGCCTACGCGTAAACGTCCACGTGCTGGGCACCCACTGCGATGTTACGCTCGACTCCACCAGTGGTTCGTTGCACCGCCGCAACTACCGGCGCGATACCGTGGAAGCTCCGCTCAACGAAGTACTGGCCGCCGGGCTGGTGCTGCTGTCGGGCTGGAACGGCCGAGGCTCTTTCGTAGATCCGATGTGTGGCTCCGGCACCCTGGCTATCGAAGCGGCACTGCTGGCACTCCATATACCACCCCAATATATGCGCGAAGGGTTTGGCTTTCTAAAATGGCCTGATTTCAACCGAAAGGTTTGGGAATCGGTGAAAAAAGAGGCTGATAGCCGGGCGCAAACAGATTTTGAGTTTCCCATTATCGCTACCGATAAGGACACCCGCGCCCGCAATGCGACGGCGGTGAACGTGCTTTCCGCCGGGCTGGAAAAAGTGATCCAAGTGGAAAAAATGCTTTTTGAGCGGCTCGTGCCGCCGCAAGTGCCTGGTACGCTGCTCACTAATCCGCCCTACGATGAGCGGTTGAAACTAGAAAATGCGGCCGCTTTTTACCATAATATTGGCGACCGGTTGAAACAAACGTGGATGGGCTGGGACGCCTGGTTGATTTCTTCCGACCGAGAGGCGTTGAAAAGCATTGGCCTACGGCCTTCCAAACGCATCACATTGTTCAATGGTGCTCTGGAGTGCAGCTTTCAAAAGTTTGAATTGTACGCGGGCACGCGGCGGAAAGAAGAGGAACTGGCAGCGGAACAGCTCTGAGATATAAAAAAATTGCTAGACTTGGCATAGTGCGATACTTCCGTAAGAAATAATACGTGGAGGTGCTTATCTTTGAGCGCAAAAAAGCTGTTACACAGTCCATACAGTACGCCTGATGACAAAATGGTCACTCTTTTTATTCCTTTGCTGGTACCCCCTTTGTGGTATTATAGCGCAGGGTGTCCGTTTGCCGACCTGGAAAACAGCCAATGGGCTGAGTCTCCCTATACCTTCCACTAATTTTGTGGTTGGCACACTTCTTTCCAAAAATCCGCATAATCCTACTTCCGATTTATATTTCTTGGCCCGGGTGCGCCCGGTGGCACCGCACTATCCTTCTTCTGCTCCGAAAGGAGAATTGTTGCCAAAATGGAGGCCAGAGGTGCTGCCCTTCTTTTGCCGGGTGGAACACAATTGCGGCAAAAAGCTGCCCTTTGCGTTCAAGTTGCGCCTTGGCTCGGTGGAGTACGTGGATTGGCTGGAGGGAAAAAGTGCTTGGATCAACCAATAAAAAATCAAATTTGCTTTCTGCTATTTTGCCCATTTATTATTATTGCCATAATCCTTTTACCTGATTTTCCAAAACTGATTCTCCTGTACTTATCTAAGTCGCACTACTGCGAATCACATTAAATCTCTTCTATTTACCAATCATTTGCACACCATGAAAAGAATTCTTTACCTCGCCTGGGGGCTGTTATTGACGGCTACCCTACACGCCCAAACTCCGTGCAATTCGGAGAGCTTTCTCAAAACTTTCACCAGCAATAGTAGCATTGGCGTTGGCCTGACCCTTTGCGCTTCCGGCGATGGCAACTTGTATGCCAGCGGCCTGGAAGAAAACCGGACGGTCTTGCTGAAATTGACGCCGAACGGCGATGTGATCTGGTCGCGTTCGTTCTCGCTAGATCCCATAGTACCGGTTGCAATCAGTGAAATGATCGTTGACTCGGATGGCATGTTGGTAGCGGCCGGTATTCAGACCAGCTTGCAACAAGGAAATCCGCAGAGCTTGGTCTTCCGCTACAATCCGAACACCAACACTGTGCTTTGGAGCAAGAGCTTCGTAGCCGACAGTGTGATCGTCGATGGAATAATCGAAAAAAGCCCGGGCGGTAACTACGTTTTTTATCAAACCTCCTTTCAGCCTTTTACGGAGGGCGTGCAAGCAGAGATACTGGAACTAAACCGCACCACTGGGAACTTGGTGCCTGGTTTGGCCCGCCGCTACACCCTGAACAACATAGCTGGGCTGGCGCGGGTAATCTCCCACCAAGGTGCCTTATACGCGGTGGGTACTGCACAGACCCTATCCACGCCAGTACTCAGCCTGCGCACCTTGTTGACGCGCCTGGACGCCTCCAATGGCCAACCAACCTGGGCAAACGTGACCAATGCGGGCACCTCGTCAGATTTTGCCGGCATAGACATATTAGCAGATGACAATGCCCTGGTAACCCTTTCCAGCGATGCCTTTCTTAATTTTTCGGTCGGAACGGGTAGCAGCAGCATCTATTTGCAGAAAAACGATCTGAATGGCAACCTGATGTGGCTGAAAAAGTACGACTCTCCGGTCTTTTCCGGCCTGGCCGCCGCCGAAGTCGTTAAATTGGGCAATGGCTACGCGATTTATGGTGTCGGCGCGGATGGTCTGGCGTTGAGCCAAGTACTGATTTTAGTGGACAACGATGGCAACGTGCAGACTACCAAACAGTTGGATGGATTTGACGCATCCGCTCAGATAGCGCTGAGAGGTGAAGCCATTGTCTTGGACAATCACTTGTACCTGGCCGGTACGACAGCCCGCGATAGCGATATAGATTGGTCCATCCTGAAGACCGATGCGACGTTGACGTTGAATACCAATTGTGGCAATTTGCAAACGGTAGCTGGCACCCAGGCACAGTCTCTTACCGATGCAGTCGCCACGCCAGTTACCCTGACCAATGTTGCCAGCAGTACACCAGCGGTCAATCGGCCTATTTCTCTGGCTTCCATGACCATAGCAAGCCAACTGGTTTGCTCGGGCTGCCAGACCAACTGTACCGAGTTTCGCGACCAAATCGTTATACTGACCCCTGGTGGTTCCGTGGTAGTAAAGGGCGTGACCTATACTGCTCCGGCCACCGTCACGGTCACGGAACCTTCCACCACTGGTTGCGATGTCGTCACCACCTTCATCATTCAATTTTCCACTACGGTAACTCCTCAACAATGTGATGCCAACAGCTTTTTGAAGACCTTTACCAGTGGCAACAGTTTCGGTTCTGGTCAGACGCTCTGTGCCAGTGGCGATGGAAACCTCTTTGCCAGTGGCTTAGTGGAAAATCGGACAACCTTATTGAAAGTGAGCCAGAACGGCGACGTAATCTGGTCGCGTTCTTTCTCGCTGAACGATGTATCGGCCGTTGCGATCAGCGAAATGTTTGTTGACTCGGACGGTATGCTGGTGGCCGCTGGCATTCAGGCCAGCTTGAACCAGACTAATCCTGCCAGCTTGGTTTTCCGCTACAATCCAAATACCAACACCGTGCTTTGGAGCAAGAGCTTTGCGGCGGACAGCGTCACTGTCGACGGTATTGCTGAAAAAAGCCCGGGCGGTAACTATATTTTCCACCAGACTTCCTTTGCCCCTTTCACTGCTGGGGTACAAGCCGAAGTGTTGGAAATCAACCGCTCGACTGGTAACATAGTGCCCAGCCTGGCCGTTCGTTTTGGCTTGAATAACGCCTTGGGGATTGCCCGCATCGTCCCATATCAAGGGGCTTTGTATGCAGTAGGTACCGTGCAGACGCTGCCGATTCCAGTGATCAGCCTCCGCACCCTGTTGATGCGCTTGAATGCCTCCGGCCAGCCTGTCTGGTCGAACGTGAACTACGGTGCTATCACCTCGGAGGACTTGATAGGTGTTGATCTATTGGTGGACAATAATGCGCTCTTGACGCTGTCCAGCGGTACATTGATCAATGGTAGCACGCTCGAGCCAGTAAGCATGTACCTGCAAAAAAATGACCTGAATGGCAATTTGATTTGGATGAGAAAGTATAATTCTCCATCATTCTCGAACATTTTGGGGAGCGAGATCGTCAAATTGAATAATGGGTATGCGGTCTATGGTGTCGGCACGGGCAACCTTGACGTGAGCCAAATAATTATTTTGTTGGATAATAATGGCAATGTGCTGACCACGAAGCGCTTGGGCGGTTTTGACCAATCGGGTACGTTGGCACTACGCGGGGAAGCAATCTCCATAGACAACCATATCTTTGCTACTGGTACAGTATCTGACGGAAGCAACAGCCTTGATGTGGATTGGTCGCTGCTAAAGGCCGATTCTGCCCTGACGATCAGTGCCAATTGTGCTTATCTGCAAACGGCAGGGACTACGCAAGCGAATATGATTTTCGACCCGACTACTGTCGCCGTTGACTTGGATATTAGTGCCAGTAGTACTCCGGCGATCAATCAGCCCATTGCGTTTACCAATAGGGCCGTCTCGAGCCAACTGCTATGCTATGCCTGCGAAGACAGAGGCATTCTGACCTTGACTTGCGACGCAAATATTACGGTCACGACCAACGCGGGCGAGCCAACCACCATAGTCGACTATGACTTGCCCACGGCGACTACTACTTGTCCTTCCGGCAGTGCAGTTACTTTTACGCTATTGTCGGGCCCGCCAGTGGGCTCCCCATTCCCGGTAGGTGTCACCACAATTTGCTACCTGGCCCAAGACCAATGCGGCAACACAGCCACCTGCTGCTTCACGGTGACGGCCTTACAGGGTGAAAATACCTGCGACTCAAAAACAAACGGTTGTTTCCGTTGGGAGCTGCTGCCCATCAAGCTTAATGCGCTTGGAGAGCGCCGTTACCGGATCAAGATCACCAACAACTGTGCTGTGGCGTTGGACTATGTGGCATTTCAGGTACCCGATGGCGTGAACGCGGAGGCTCCGGCCGATGGCTCGACTTATACCGATGCCATTAGCGGACGGACCTACCTCGTGCGGAATCCGAACTTTTCCCCCTTCTACTCGGTACGCTTCAAGACTACTCCAAACGTGATGATGAATGGTGGGGTGTTTGATATACTGGAATACACACTGCCACAACAGTCACAGCCACAGTACATCCATACACTGGCCAAGTTCAGGGATGGCACCACCGTGGAGGCTTTCCTGAACACGTTCAACTGTCCTATCGTGCCTTTCCCGTTGACTACGGATCCATCAGGCGCAAAGATTGATAATCCATCGACGGCGATCGGGCTAACCTTGGGCTTGTACCCCAACCCAACCAACGGCAGATTGTTGGTTGACCTGTCCGTTTGGGAGCAACAGTCGCTGAGACTCGAAGTGTTGAATGCACAGGGACAGTTGGTGCAAACTATGGAAATCGAAGCCGCTGGCCATCACAGCATCGATTTGGATGGTCGCCTGCCCAATGGCCTTTACCAACTGGTGGTCCGCTCCAGCCAGGGTGAGCCAGTGGCTGAGCCGTTTATCCTACAGCGCAACTAATCTTTTGAAGGAATAAAAATCCATAATAAAGAGGGGCTGGGACAATATGTCCTGGCCCCTTTGTATTTAGTTCTACTTAGCGTCACTGGTTTCCCGCCTTTCGCTTTCTACCCTGCACCATTGGGTATCTATTCTCTTAGCCAATGCAAGTGCTATGCTTTTTGCAGAAACTTGGGCATTTTTTTCAATCCTCTTTTTACGGAACTGTCTTTACCTCCCTCTCCCTGTATCTTTGTTAGACAGGAAGACACTGGACTATTGTTTGTCCCACAGGTTTGGGTTAATATTTAGGATGAAGTATTGATTAATGTTGGCATTCCAGTAGAAATCGTTCCATCAATGCGCTCCATTTTCCCTTCGACTATCTATGTATCATATGAATCACTAATTTTTTATCACTCTAACAACCGTTACAAAAATGAAAAAAGTTCTTTACTTCATGGCAGGATTGCTCTTTGCGGTCAGCCTGTGCGCTCAGGCCCCCAACCTGTGCCCGTCGAAGGCCTTCTTCCAGACTTTCGGCACGGACAGTACCTTGGAAGTCGGCATAACACTATGCCCTTCCGCCGACAGCAACCTGTACGCCAGCGGTGTGCAGGGCAACCGGACGCTATTGATGAAGCTCGGCCCCACGGGAAACGTGATCTGGTCGCGTGCGTTCACCCTTGCTTCGCAAAAGCCCTGCCTGATCAACGAAATGATCGTGGATTCGGAAGGAATGCTGGTGGCAGCCGGCCTGGAAACGGACACCGACCTGCAACAGCTGAACCCGTCCAGTCTGGTGTTCCGCTACGACCCGACCGCCGACAGCATCCTGTGGATCAAGCGTTTTAGCGGGGACAGCATCCCTACCAACGGCATTATCGAAAAAAGGGCCGGTGGCAACTTTGTCTTCTATCAGAACTCACTTTCAGCCGCGTCGTTCGTGGCACGGGCGGAGCTGCTGGAACTGGACCGCCGTACGGGGAACATTGTGCCAGGCGTAGCGCAGCGTTTCTCTATCAACAACGTGACCGAAGTTACCCGTATTATCTCCCATAAGGGTTCCCTGTATGGCATCGGAACGGCACAGTTACTGCCTTATGCGGTCCTGCGATTGCGCACCGTGCTGATGCGCCTCGATACCACCACTGGCCAGTTTATATGGAGCAAGTTCAGTTCCGTCTCCGGCTTCTCCGCCACCAATACGATTGGCCTGGATATACTGGTCGACAACGATACCCTGGTCTCGCTTTCCACTGCGGCGAACTTGGTGAATGGGACACAGCTGGGTCCAGGTCAGATCTATCTGCAAAAAAATACTTTGAATGGGAACTTGGTTTGGATCAAAAAATACGATTTCCCCACTTTTGCCGGGGAAATAGGAGTGGAAGTAGTCAAAATTGGCAACAACTACGCCATTTACGGCATTGGGACCACCAACGGCAGATCGGCCCAACTGCTATTATTAGTGGACCATAATGGCAACGTAATGAAGGTGAAGCAGGTAACCGATATCAATCAATCTACCGTACTGCCTTTATCGAAAGGCGAAGCCGTGGTACTTGACAAATACTTAGTGTTCGCCGGTACGATTGGGGAAATTACCAACACCGATTGGTCGATCTTAAAAACCGATTCCATATTGTCGCTAAAGGGCGATTGTAGCCACTTGCAAACCCGTGACTCCGTAGCTGCCCTCTCCGTCACCTCCCCGCTCAACTACAATGCAACGGTGCGCAGTTTTCCCAGCACCACCACGGCGGTCAGTGTGGCTCTCCCTTTCATCGAGAGTGCCATTTTGGAGAACCACCTGTTGTGTTCAGGATGCCCATCCGGGAACCCTGGCCTGGATGGAGAATCGGTGGAGGAGCGCGGCCAACCCTGGGACGCACCATCCTTGCGATTATACCCCAACCCAACGACTGGCCGATTGCTGTTTGACTTGACTGCCTGGAAAGAACAGGTGGTGCAAGTACAAGTGCTGAACGCCCGAGGGCAACTGGTGCAAACGATGACCACTACGGCAGCAGCGGGCCTGCAAAGCATCCAACTGGGCACTCAATTACCCAATGGCCTGTACCAATTGGTCATTCGTCCGAATCAGGGAGTACCGGTATCCAGGCCGTTTGTGTTGGAACGTTAAATAAAGAATGTGCCAAGGTGAATAAAAGTATTGAATCAACTTGACAAGGGGGCGGAACATTACGTTCCGGCCCCTTGTATTTAATGGCCAGTGGGTTTTGCGGTTTGCTATCTTTGCTTTTCAATAGAAACCGTGTTTGATGTTCCAAAAACTTGCCTTTTTCGCCGCCCTTGCCCTTCTGCTGGGCAGCGGCTGTCGGGAAAATGCCTCCACCGCGCCCAATTCCTCCGTTTCCAACGCCCCGCTTTTCACACTGCTACCAACTTCCATCACCGGTATCGATTTCCGCAATGACCTGGTGTACGACAAGGATTTTAATATTTATAAGTACCGCAATTTCTATAATGGCGGCGGCGTGGGCATTGGCGACGTGAACAACGACGGGCTGCCCGACGTATTTTTTTCGTCCAATATGGATAGGAACCGGCTCTACCTCAACCGGGGCGATTTCAAATTCGCTGACGTGACCGATCAAGCAGGCGTGGCGGGCAAAGGATCATGGTCCACCGGCGTAAGTATAGCCGACGTAAACGGCGACGGCTGGCTCGACATTTACGTCTGCAATTCCGGTAACCCGCGGGAGGAAGAGCAACAGAATCAATCGTTTACCCGCGAAAACGAGCTATTTGTCAATAATCATGACGGTACGTTCACGGAGCGTGCCCAGGAATATGGTTTACAGGGTGGCGGCCTCGCTACCCATACTGCTTTCTTCGATTATGACCAAGACGGCGACCTGGATGCTTACATCCTGAACAATTCCTTCCGGCCCATCGGCTCCTTCGATCTGCGCCGCAACCTGCGCCACACCCGCGACAGCCTCGGCGGGCATAAGCTGTTGCGCAACGACAATGGTCATTTCATAGACGTGAGCGTACAAGCCGGTATTTTGGGTAGTGTCATCGCCTTTGGTTTGGGGGTTACGGTCGGTGATCTGGATCAGGATGGTTGGCAGGATATTTACGTATCCAATGACTTTTTCGAGCGCGACTATTTGTATCACAACAACCACGACGGCACATTTAGCGAGGTGCTGGAAAAGCAAATGCGCCACATTAGCGCGGCCAGCATGGGGGCCGACATGGCCGACATCAACAACGATGCCTACCCCGACATTTTCGTGACCGATATGCTGCCCGAACCTGACCGCCGACTCAAAACAACGACGACGTTCGATGGTCCCGACCGATTTCGCTACACCACTGGCAGCGGGTACTACAACCAGTTCACCCGCAATATGCTGCACCTCAACAATACCGATGGTACCTTTTCGGACATCGCCTGTCTGGCCGGGGCCGAAGCGACCGACTGGAGCTGGGGTGCCCTGTTGCTCGATATGGACAACGACGGCTGGCGCGACATTTACGTCGCCAACGGCATTGCCCAAGATCTGACCAATCAGGACTACCTGATGTTTGCCTCCGACCCAACTATTCAGCAAGAAATTATTAGCGGAGGAAAAGTAGATTTCAAGCGTTTGATTGATTCGATTCCCAGTGAAAAAGTACCCAACTACGCCTTTCGCAACAACCAAAACCTGACCTTTTCCAGTGTAGCATTCGCTTGGGGTTTGGCGCAGCCTAGTTTTTCCAATGGCTCAGCCTACGGTGACCTGGACAATGACGGCGATCTGGATCTGGTGGTCAACAATGTGAACATGGAAGCCTTTGTTTATCGCAACGAGACCGATAAACAATTCAAAGATAACCACTTCCTAAAATTTCAATTAACTGGCGAGGGGCAAAACACTGCGGCTTTTGGCACCAGAATCTTCCTGCGCACGGGTGGAAAAACCTTTTATCAGGAGCAAATGCCGATGCGCGGTTTCCAGAGCTCGATGGACCCGCGCCCCAACCTCGGCTTGGGACAGTTGGCCACGATAGACACCATATTGGTGGTCTGGC
>JAYUXG010000578.1:0-2983 GCA_043753125.1 Saprospirales bacterium
GCCCAAATCAGCTGGTCATGCGTTGATTTGGGCTACATAATTGATGTATTGCCAATAGTTTAATGCTGGTTGCCTATTGTTTTTTGCCCATTTATTTTACGGGGGTACAAAGGTCGCAATAATCAGTGAATATTTTGTGGGTCCACTTCCGTCAATACCGCACCGGCAAATTGCCCATTGAGCGAACGCAGATAGTCGAGCGACCCTTTATCGTTGGGACCGATGACTGAGCGGGCATTGAACACCGCGATCACCTGATCTACGAAGGGCGAGAGTTCGTGCGCATCCGAATAGTCGTTGAGCGCGGCGGATTCGAGCAGAATAAAATCGTAATGGACACGCAGGTCGGCCAGGAACTGCCGAAATTGCTCAGGGGATAAGATTTCGGCAGGCGATTTCGGCAGGCCAGTATTCCCAATGATGTCCACGCGGTGTTCTTCGGCATCACCACCGCCACTGGCTTTCTCCTGGAAAACATCGCCCATGCCGTTATCGCGAATAGCCTTGTTAATCAGTGCCCGATTGGGGGTGGCCTGTGCCGTATATGCTTCCGGCAGAGGTGCCTTGAAATTGGTATCCAGCATCAGCACCCGCTTGTTGTTGGCAGCCAGCGAATAGGCCAGACCGTGCAGGGCAAAGGTCTTGCCTTCGCGTACCTTGGGGCTGACCACTAAAAATATGTGATGACCAGACGTGATAATCTGCGACCTTATTTTGCGCAGGCTTTCCCGGAAAGCTGTGTAATGTGGCTGATTGGTCTGGCCGGAAAATACTTGGCCCAGGTCGAGATTCTTTACCGGGATGCGGCTAACGGCACCCAAAAAGGGCAGATTGCCGCTGAACTGTTTGAACAAATTAGGCGACTGCAAGCTACGGTCAAAATAGGCCATCAGAAACAGGCCGATTACTGTAAATGTACCCACCACGATGGCGGCAAATATACTCAGCAGTACTTGGCGGTTAGGCTCCGGCCACTCGGGCGTCTGCGCGTTTTCCACCACGTGGAGCGGATTTTCGGCGTTTTCCAGATTCAGCTTGGCCTTGATGAGCTCTTTGTTGACATCATCAAATTCGCTTTGCGCCCGGGCCTGGTCGGATTCCAGGTTGGAGGCTACTTCGTCGTCGCCTACGGCCATGCGCAGACGGCCCTGCACCCGGCCAATTTGTTGGTTGACCTCGCTTAGGCTTTTTTCTGCCTCAATCCGGTCCAAGTCGGCATCCACCTTCCCCTTGTACAGGTCTTCGCGGGTGCGCCTCGATTCGTCTTGCTGACGAGGCTTGCCCAAGGTGCGGGCACTGCTGCGCATGGTCCGCTCGAGATCGCTGCGGGCCTCGGCCAATTGCGCCTCCACTTCCTCGTCCTTGCCGCCAGCCTGCGCGCTCTGTTGGGTGAGCTGCCGCACTTTATCCAACTTATCGTTGGCCACAGACTTGTCTACTACCCGCGACTTGGTTTCGCCGGCGTCGTTCGTACTGCGGTCATCCATGTACTGCTGGATCTTGCCTTTCGATTCAGTAGCCGATTTTTGGGCGGCTTCGGCTTTTTGCTTTTGCATTTCCAACTGCGTCAGCTGGGTGGCCAGCTCTTCGCTTTGCTTGCCCAACACTGGCAGGCCCCGGCTTTGCAAATAGTTGTAATAGATCACTTTAATACTGTCCACTACCCGCTTTTTGTCGGTTGCCAACTGCGTATAGCTATCCACGTTCTTGCGCTTTTCGCGGAGAGATATATTTTGATAGTAGGTCATGAACCGATTGACGTACAGATTAGCCATCCGCCGCGACAATTCCGGGTCTTCGGTGACCACGTCAAAGGAAAGGTAATCGGTGGCCGCCTTGCGCTTCACCGTCAGGTTGCGCCGTACCGCATCGTGGTCGTAGCCGTAGGAGCGGGCGATTTTGTCCAGCAAATAATCGAACTCCTGGCTAAAGGAAGGGTCGCTGATGCTGTCCACGTTGATCCTGCTGAGCTGGACCAACAGACTCTTCTCTTCCTCGTCCGTGAAATCGACCAGTTCTTTGTCCGGTTGCCGATAAGGCTGTTCGGTGCTGCTCCCCTTGGCCGACAGGTCGTGCTTCAGCATCTCGATGGAGACCATTTTGATCGTCGAGCGCGATTGGGCGTACTCGATCAAGTTGGCGAAAGCATTGTCCACCTGGTATTGTTGCACAAAGGCATCGGAGTTATCGGAATTGAGGCCTTTGTAGTTCACAATACCCGTGGACACGATCACGGAGGCCTTGTATCGCTCTGGCCGGAGTGCGATGAGTACAAAGGTAATAGTGGCAGCTGCCAGCATGGTGCTTGCGATCATCCACTTGCGGCGGGCCAGTATGTTGAGCAGGTAAGTAATATCCATAGATCAGGAGTGGTAAGGGGAAAATGAGGGGAAACAAAGATACAGCTGGCGCAGCAAGTTTTTGGCCAAACGTCAAATGGCCGACGTTTTTGCACTGGTTGGTTATTCAAAAACCGAACCGGGTTTATAAGCCATATCTGCCATCCAATGCCAAACAGGAGGCAAAACCGGGTTTTCGTAGAAAAAAATCCGATGCGCCGTCAGAAACTCCACATTCTTACGTTTGCAAACGGCTTTCAAACGTCTGGCCTGGGCTTGGTCCTTTCCAAAAAAATTGAAATCTTTGGTCCTTGTCCCATAACCAACCCGTATATTTTCTGTTCATTCCATAAAATACACTTTGCGATGTTTCATTCCGATCGCCTTTTTGGTAATTTTGATTTAGATAAATTCCTCACTGACATGAAATTGAAACCCACGTTACTGGTTTTTTCGTTCGTAGGGTTGGCGGGGGCCGCTTTTTTGGTAAACCGCTTTGCCGGAACCCATCCCACGGCACCTGACCCACAGAAAGAGGCCGCACTGATGCAAGCCCTGCTACAAGGATTGAATCGCCTGCACTTCCAGCCCAAAACCATTGACGACGCTTTTTCCAAGGAGCTCTATGGAGTATACCTGAAAGA
>JAYUXG010000579.1:0-7301 GCA_043753125.1 Saprospirales bacterium
TTTTATATACCTTTTCGCTATTACTCGCCTTATTCATTACGTTATTTTATTTGACCGGGCGTGTGCGAAATATCTTTATTTTGCTGTTTGCGCTGCTGTTTTTTTGCCTCTTTATTTTGCCCTTCACTGATATTCCTTATCAAAAGCAAAGGACCATATTCTTATTGTCCAGCCCAGCACCACTGTTAGGTATGGTGGGTATTTTTATCCATACATTTAAAAAGAAATACCCCAACTTATACTATGACATTGTATGCCTGTCTGGTTTGTTTGTATTGAATTTAAGTATTATATACTTCACAGATTTGTATTCCTGGGCTTCTGATTAAATGATAATAAAATTACTCCCCCAACTTCCGATAAAGCGTAGTCAATCCTATCCCCAATAGCCGTGCTGCCTCCGCCTTGTTCCCTTTGGTAAAAGCCAAGGCCCGATGGATCGTTTGCTGCTCCAAGGTCATCAAGTCAAATAGCCCAGCGGGTACTCGAGCAGCATCGCCGCCGTGCAAAATATCAAAAGGCAGTAGTTCGGGCCGCAAGTCGCCATCGGCGAGGATCACCGCTCGTTCCAGCACATTGCGCAGTTCGCGGATATTACCCTTCCAAGCGTAAGTTTTTAAGGCCTCCAAAAATTCTGGCAGCAGCGTGGGTGACTCACGGCGATTCATCTTTTCGGTAAACAGACGCACAAAATGCGCAGCCAGTGCTGGGATATCTTCCCGCCGCTCGCGCAGGGCGGGCAGCCGGATCTCAAACACTGACAAGCGGTAGTACAGGTCTTCGCGGAAGTACCCAACACTGCTCTCGGCCAGCAAATGGCGATTAGTAGCAGCGATAACGCGCACGTTGACGCGGGTAGGCTTGGTGTCGCCAACTTGCAGAAATTCGCCCGTTTCAAGCACACGCAGTAGCTTGGCCTGTAGGTCGGGCGGCATCTCGCCGATCTCGTCTAGGAACAAAGTGCCTTGGTGGGCTTCCTCAAACAGCCCTTTTTTGTCCTTAGTAGCCCCGGTGAAGCTTCCGGCACGGTGCCCAAAGAGCTCGCTCTCCAAAATGTCCTTGCCGATGGCACTACAATTGACTGCCACGAACGCCCGGCCACATCGGGGCGATTCTTGATGAATGGCTTGGGCGAATACCTCCTTGCCCGTGCCCGTCTCGCCGGTCAACAGCACTGTGGTGTCAGTGGGTGCCACGCGACGGGCCAGTTCGATGGCCTCGCGGATGGGCTTGGACTGGCCCAGGATGGTCTCAAAACGGAATTTTTTGCCTACCGCCTGCTCCAGTTGCCGGATACGCTGTTGCAGTTGCGCCTTTTCCAACGCCCGGCTTACCAGCGGCACAATGCGCTCATTATCATCGCCCTTGGTGAGGTAGTCGAAGGCCCCATTTTTGATGGCTTGCACCCCGTCAGGGATGTTGCCATAGGCGGTGAGCAGGATGACCTCTACTGCGGGATGTTGTTTCTTGATGGTGGCGACCAAGTCCACGCCGTGCGCATCGGGGAGTTTTACGTCGCAAAGCACGACCTGAAAATCGGTTCTTTCGAGCCAGCGCAGGCCCTCTTTGGCCGTGCCAGCCTCGGTCACTTGGTAGCCCTCCAGCGAGAGGATGCGGGCGAGCAGGCTGCGCAGGGAAACTTCGTCATCGATGAGCAGGAGGTGGCTGGACATATTTGCAACAGGGCAAAAGGCAAATTGGCAAACGGGCAAAAGAGCAAGGGCAAAAGGCACATTGGCAATGAGCTAACGTGCCTTTTGCCCTTGCTCTTTTGCCTCTTGCTTATTTTATTCATTCCGCCACGCCTCCCGTTCCTCGCTCATTGCCCACGCTGCCCCGGTGTTCTCGATGGCGTTGAACATCGGCAGCCACTCGCCCGGACCGGCAGATTGGGTCAGAATTTCGTAGCGGCGCATCTGTAGGATGATGTCCAGCGGATTGATGAGCACCGGGCACTCCTCCACACAGGCGTTGCAGGTGGTGCAGGCGTGCAGTTCTTCCGGGGTGATGCGGTCGAACAGGTTCTTTCCATCGTCGTAATGTTCCCTGACCATCTTTCCCTGGTCAATGGTCTTCCCGATTTCCTCGGCGCGGTCGCGTACGTCCATCATAATCTTGCGAGGCGACAGTTTCTTTCCGGTGATGTTGGCGGGGCAGGCAGCGGTACAGCGGCCACACTCGGTGCAGGAATAAGCCTGCAACACGTTCCGCCAACTCAGGGAAAACACATCGTTAGCCCCAAACTCCGGCAGCTCAGTGGAGGCGTTGGGGTCGGGCTGGTCGAGGCCCATCATCAGGCGTACCTCGCGTTGCACCTCGGGCATATTGTCCATTTTCCCTTTGGGGGTAGTACGGGCGTACCACGTATTGGGAAAGGCCAGCACGATGTGCAAATGCTTGGAATAGGGCAGGTAACACAAAAAGCCAAAGACGGTCCCGATGTGCAGCCACCAGCCGAATCGCTCCACGTTGATCAGGGCCGCATCGTTTAGCCCGCCAAACAGCAGTGGCCCCAGCCAAGTACTCACTGCAAAGAAACCAGTAGGCTGATAATGCTCCAACCCCCTGGTTTGCAGCACTTTATCACCGCCATTCATACAAAAGACACCAACGATCAAGATGATTTCCAGGAACAGGATCAGGTTGGCATCGCGGGTGGGGAAACCTTTCATTTCGGGGTTCTGAAAACGGGGCACCCGTAGCACGTTGCGCCGCATAAGGAAGGCAATCGTGGCCACAAAGGCCAGCACCGATAGTATTTCGATGAAACTGATGACAAAGGTGTACAACCCGCCCAAATAGGGTGCAAAAAAGCGGTGGGTGCCGAAAATACCATCCACAAAAATCTCGATCAGCTCCATCTGGGTAATCAGAAAGGCCACGTAGATGAATAGGTGCAGCACCGCTGGCAGCCAGTTTTTGAACATCTTTTTTTGGCCCAGTGCCACCAACACTACTTGTCTCCAGCGTTTTACGACCTGTCCACCCACCACTTCCGGCTTACCGAGGAAAATATTGCGGCGTATGCGGCGAAAGCCTTTCCAGGCCAACCAACTGGCGGCGGCAGCGACGAGTATGAAGATCAAGGACTGGAGCATGGGCGAAAATAGGCAACAGGCAAAAAAGCAAGGAGCAATTAAGATCGAATCAGGGGCGAAAAGTACAGCGTCGAAAACGGACTTTTGCACATCTTTTCTTGTTTGAAAGAATTCTATATATCCCGGAGGCCGTATAATTGCCTTTTACTTTCCCAATGAAAATCGGGATGTCGCTTCACTTCCTTTGCTCATTTAAAAAAAATCTATGCAAATTCTGGACGACCGGCAAATCCGGCAGAAAATAAAACGGCTGGCCATCGAAATTCTGGAACACAACTTTGGTGAGACCGAGATCATCCTGGCTGGGCTGAACGACAACGGCACCGGGTTTGCCCAGTTGCTGCTGGCGGAGCTGCTGCCCATTGTGCCCGCCGACACCACGCTCACGCTGACCCGCATCCGGCTAAACCCGGCCAATCCGGTGGAATACGACCCATACATCGAAATGCCCGCCGCTGACCTGCGCGACAAGCCAATCATCATCGTGGACGATGTGGCGAATACGGGTCGCACCATCTTTTATGCGGTGCAGCCGCTGTTGAAGGTGTTGCCCAAAAAAGTAGAGGTGGCCGTGCTGGTGGATCGCAAGCATAAGTCGTTCCCCATCAAGGCCGATTACGTGGGCCTTTCGCTGGCGACGACCCTGCTGGAAAATATTGAGGTCCAGATTCGGGAGGTGGCGGCGATGGGGGTTTACCTGAACTGAGTTTTCAAGCCAATTACAATCTACTTATTTACTAACCAACCTTCGTCCACCACTTATGGAAATCCATATTTTCAAAAACGAACCACAACTCTTGGCTGCCTTGGCCGAGTTTTTTATAGACACCGCCACCAAAGCCATTGCCGAACGCGGCGAATGCAACGTGGCCCTCTCCGGCGGACGTTCCCCCAAGAAATTGTACGAGCTGCTGGCTTCGTCCGATTTTAACCAACGGCTGGATTGGCAAAAAATGCGTTTCTTCTTTGGCGATGAACGCTACGTACCTGCAGACGACCCTGAAAGCAATGCCCTGATGGCGAAAAAGGCACTGTTTGACCCCCTCCAGATTGCGCCAGCACAAATTTTTCAAGTGGACACGACGCTAAGCCCCCCCGCCGCCGCCCAAGCCTACACGGAGGGGATTTCGGCACACTTCCAGGACCAACCCGCTGCTTTCGATTTGGTGTTGCTAGGCCTGGGGGCTGATGCGCACACCGCCTCCCTGTTTCCGTACACCTCCGTACTGGCCACCTCTGCTGCCTCTGTGGAGGCCGTATGGCTGGAAAAACAACAGGGGTATCGCATTACCATGACCGCAGCACTCATCAACCAGGCCCGGCAAGTTGCCTTTCTGGTGTACGGAGCGGACAAGGCCGGGGCCGTGCGGCAAGTATTGCAGGGTGCAACGGATATGGATCAATATCCCGCACAACGCATTTGCCCAATGGTTGGCAAAGTAGACTGGTTCCTGGACGAAACAGCGGCGGAACAACTGTAAATCAAGTGCGACGTACTTGTCAATTATTCCTAGCCTTCTGTTCGATCCAGGTCAGCACCAGCGCAATGGTACAGTCGTCCAGATTGCCAGATGGAGGCATGGGGTTGGACACCGAGATCATTTGGGCGTACAGCACACTGATGCGTGGCTGTAGCGTATCAACGTAGCCGCTCCGCGGATCGCTCAACTCTGCGTACGCCTGGTCCGATTCCAGATGGAGGTTGCCAGCGGGATGAAGCCCTGCATGGCAATCAATGCTGGTGCAATGGGCAGCAAAAATAGGCTGGATGTCCTGGCGGAAGGAAACCGTATCCGGAAATACACAGGGCAGAGGCTGCTGTTGCTCATAAGTACAACCCCCTGTCAGCGCGGCCAGGACCAAAAAGCAAGCAAAAGCGGTGCGCATCAGGGTTAATCTTCGTAGCGGAACAACAACGGGACGTTCTGGGTAACCCAAGTGGCGGGCATGACGCCGTTTTCGGCAGCGGTCAGTATCGAGAGATTGCCGGGTACGTTGATGTCAATACCATCAAATATTTGGCTGTAGTCGGCCAGCAGATGGACCAGCGCAGATTGGTCTTTAACCACGGTAAAATCTTTGTCCGGTAAGTTGATTAGCAAATAGTTAGCACTGGTGCCGATTTTGTACTCAAACGGCTGCATTTGTTCCACCGTGCCAGAAGCATCAGGCGTAGGATCGACCATGCCTGCGGCATGCAGGAAAACGTAGCCATCCATCTGCGGGGAACTGCCAAACCACATTTCCATCCGGTTTAACAGGGTCGGGTTGGTGGAAGGGGCAGTCTTGTTGCTGGCAGCATCAAAGCCCAAATGAAAGATAAGTGCCTTGTAGTCGCCCACTGGCACCTCGCCGAGGGGGTAGACTTCGGTTTCGAGATTCTGTAGGATTTTTTGGTCCGGTATCTTGTAAGAGGAGCCATCTGCCCGGACCAGTTGAAAATCAGACAGGTACATTTGGGCCATGCTGAGCGACATCTTGCGGCCAGTGGCGGTGGTGTATACGGTATTGTACTCCTCTACTTCGGTGTTTCCCACATAAGCGTGCAGGTGGAGCAGCAGGGTGCCGGTATCTGTGGTCACTGGCTTGGGTTCGTCCTTGCCGCAGGCGGCAAACAAGATAACCAGCGATAATGAGAACAGGATTGGCAAACGGGAAATAAAGGTCATGTTGAATGTTGCTTTAAAATTACTTCGGAGACGCAAAGGGAACAGTTCTTGGCAGGTACAAACGCTGTGATCGGCGGTTTGGTTTTTCTACTGCCCCCTATTTGACGTGCCCAAAGGTCGGCTGCCACAAGCACGCCTGGCCGGTTAGGCACCAAATGGTAGCGAACCTCCTGTCGGTTCACCTGCGTCGCGACGAAAAGATGCCGCCCCCGATGCTGAATATGCCGATGGCATAGCCCACCCAATACCAGATGCCCGTGTTGTTTTGGGCATAAATATCGAACTCCATGCCCAACACCTTGCTAATGACGGCAGCATACAGCAGCCAGCCATGCAAAATGCCGTAGAGAAAACCATATCGCTGCTCCGATGGACCCAACGGCGCACAGGAGTGCAGGGTGAGGACTACCAGGATAAGCAGTGCGCCCACAAAAAGGTGTTTTGTCTTCATGTTGCTAAGTTGTGTAGAGTGGTTAGCCAAATACGGGCAAAGATGGTTGAATTTTTTAAACTTTCCTGCCGCGTTTGTCTCTTTTGGGCCAGAATCTTCATAGAGGTGGAGTTCGTAGACCTGACCCTACGTATCGACGACCCAAAGACCCTGGTCGGCGGACATCCGTTGCTGGGAGGCCAAGCCTGGAAGTATAGCCAAGAGGATTGAACTTGGATCGGCACGGTTTTTTGAGGAATTCCCGCCCTGAGCAGTCTTTTATATTCACTAAACTAACAACCTGGTATGTCCATCAAAGCCACATGGCAGCCCCATACGATCTATGGCGAACTTGATTCCAAAAAGCGGGACGATCTGCCAGACAGTGTGTTCGCTTTTCCCAAACAGCGCAAGATGCCGCTGACCGATGCTGCTCATGTCCGCAATGCGCTGGCCCGCTTCGACCAGACCGAAGAGGTGTCGGATGCAGAGCGCGAAATGGCCTTTGCCAACCTGGAGAAGGCGGCTAAATACTATGATGTGGAGGTGGAGGCAACGCGCTGGCAAGATTTGGGTAGGTGATTCCATCACCCACTATTGGATATTCCAGCCACGACACCGCCTGGAAGGCTGCGCTTGTTATCTGCCTGTTTCTACTTACTTTTAGATGCTCCCAGACAGGCGAGTAATAGCGTACACACGCACGCAAAATCGGTTTCAATTCCAAAATGGTACGATTAAAAGGGGTGAAGAATCTTAGAAATAAAGGGCCGTCTCACGCGTTTCAATTCCAAAATGGTACGATTAAAAGGCGCCTGACCTGATGAAGGTGAAAGAGGCCCTAAAAAGTTTCAATTCCAAAATGGTACGATTAAAAGCGCCATCTCACCACGACGGAACGCACGGCAAGAATCGTTTCAATTCCAAAATGGTACGATTAAAAGAGTTTATCAGTACCCGCCAGCAAGCCAAGCAAATAGTTTCAATTCCAAAATGGTACGATTAAAAGCCTCCAGAATCGCAGAGAAGGTGCTGAAAGAAAGATACGTTTCAATTCCAAAATGGTACGATTAAAAGACTCCATTGCGGGCTTACCGCCCTCGA
>JAYUXG010000580.1:0-2978 GCA_043753125.1 Saprospirales bacterium
CATGGCATCTTCTAAGAGCAGATATTTCCATTGCAAGATAGTGGCGGTCGTAAAGTACAAATCATAGTAGCGGTGATACACGGCAGCAAACGTTTTTAAGAAGAGATATACTGGTTGTTCCTGAAAATTGAGCTCCGCCGTTGTTGTTGGCGGGGACGCCAACAACGGCAGAAAGACGTTCCACCTTGGTGTTTTATCGCGGAGTCCTTTACTTTTTGTCATTCTGTCGGAATCTGTCTACGCCGCAGGGTGGTTCTTCAGGGTGGACGGGTTCCGACAGAGTGACAAAACGTAGTGTACACTGTAGCTTGGCAAAAAAGTATTGACGGCTAATATTACATGGTCTTTCAAAGGTAGGGAGTTGTGGCAAAACGTAGGATAGAGAGTAGTTATTTGCGCTTTTGTATCTGGGTACGCTTTTTTGCTGGGCTGGGTGGTTTGTCGGCTACGACTACCTGCCTTTCTATCATTTGGGTGCTTTGGCGCTTACCTTTTTCAAACAGGGTGATTTTCAACATCAGGCGATAAGTGCCGACGCGTTCCGTCTCTACATCGAAAATCCACTCTGTGTACCTTGCTCGGCTTATTTTTTGCTTAAATAGCGAATTGCGCGTAATTTCAAACGCCCATTCACCAGGCTCATATTCCGCTGATTGTTTTATCTCCATAGAGATAGTGTCGGCTATTTGAATTGCTTGTTGCACATCCACCGGATTTGCCTCCCAATCTTTTTGAAGCATTTCGGCGATAGTGGCTATGCGAATAAAGCAGCGAATAGTTTCGCCTACCTGCATAGTGGTGGGAAGGTAATATAGAATTAGGCCTTGTTGCTTATTATATAAATTCGTCACCGACTCTTCTAAGTTCTTCTTTTCTGTTGCTTGGTTTTGCAATTCATCGTTTTGTTGATTAGTGATTTCGCTTAAGCTATCTCTTTCAACGTTTATAGCTTGGGTTCCTTTGGGGTTATCTTCTATCATGAAGGAAACCGAATCACCTATGCGTAATTCATCAAAAGTAACACCCTTCAATTGATTATATTGAAAGAAAACATCTGTTTCATCTGTTACAATAAAGCCAAAACCTTTATCTGTTAGTTGCTTTATTGTACCTGAGTAAACTTGTTGCTTTTCAATTTCACTTAATGCCTCCCGCACCTCCGCCAAATTCCCCTCATCACCCAACTCCTCCAAAATCTCCAAAGCCTCCTCATAAGACTTCTGCGCCTCCACCAGTAACCCCATCTTCTGCTGCACCCCACCCACATTCGTCAATGCATAAGCATAGGCTGGATTAAAATTGAGCAACAAGTAGAGCGTAGAGGCCGAATTAAACTCTTTCAACGCGCTTTCCAAGTTATTGGTGGCATTATATAATTTCCCCAACGCTTGGTGTGTGTTGGCTCGCCCCGCATCGTCTTTAAGTTGGGTGAATAGATTTAATGCTTTTTGCAATGAAATCGTGGACTCCTCAAAATCACCTTTTTTCAGGCTGTCTTCCCCATCCCGCAATGCAAAATCAGCTTCTATTGTTAAATCCTTGAATGAAATGCCATTTCTATTTACACGTCCCGCTAATTGCATGGAGTCAAACCTAGTGCCGCTGTTTAATATTTCTTTAGTCTGAGTATTTTGCACAAACGCTACTACATATATTTCGTCGGTTTTCCAATCGGCAGAAATAGTGTAATTGGCGTTAAATGTTGCAGCACTGCCTGACGCTTCGGGAGAATATAGACTTCCGTTAATATCGGGAAGCATTTTGCGAAATACATTGTAATGCTCGGTTTCGCCATTCGGAGTAGTTTGACGTATAATTTTCTCTACCAATGCAATATAAAGTTTATATTCGCCAACAGGCACGGGACTGACTGTATGTACTGCTACTGTCACTGAGCGATTATCATCGTTGCCATCTTCTATTACTTCAATATATATCGGGGTAGTTTGAGTCAGTTCGGCCTGTAAAGTAGCCTCTGGTAACAGGGTGCCAGTGGCCGGAATAAGAACACCATTGAGCACTACCCGGGGTGTACCCTGTACATTGTACATTGAGGAGCGCGCATTGTTTTCTATTGGGTTAGCGAGATAAAAAATGCAATTATTATAAGGGATAGAAGAATGATAGGAGATATGGTGCACCTCATTAGCGTACTGCGTTCGCTGGATGAGATCGTAGAAAGCAGGATGTTTACTTTTAGAAATTGAATCGCGTGAATTAGTAATATGCTCTATCAACACATACTTTTTTGACAAATTCTGAGTAGGGGAGTTGAGACTTGACTGATTTTTAGAATTCTTCAAATCTTCTCTTTGCTTCGCCGTCACCCGCTCCCCCATAAACTTCCGCACGTCCTCATGGCTACTGAACACCCCCGCTGCCCCCAGTTCCCGCAATTCGAGTTCGTATCTATCCACCATCGCGGGGGTCGTATAAAAAATCACCGGCGTAGGCATTCTCTTTTCTCGAAAAACGCGCAGCATTTTTTCCCCGGCATCGCCCCGGCGGTACCGGGACACATCCGACACGATGAGGTCAAATCCGCGTTCGGCCAATTTCGCTAAAGCCGCCTCGGTGCTGGTAACATTGGTGAATATCCCATGAAACAATTCATTCAGGCTGTCTTGAAAGCGCACATTGTTCTTCGGCTCGTCGTCCACCCACAGCACCTGGAAGCCCGGCCCATCCGGCACCGGTGGCCAAACGGCCCGCTCTTGTAATTCCTGATAAAATTTCCGCCCAATTACATCCTCGATCTCAGCCAATTGAATTTTGGCCAGTCCTTTTTCCCGAAACTCCGCCTCGATCCGCGCCCGCTCGGCATCACTCAAGTGTGGCGCGGCGATGGCCCGCTCGTACTCGTACCAGGCAATAGTGAAGGCACGGTTGACATCGGCGTAGGAGCCGGGGGCAAAGCGGTCTTCGTTCAGGCGCAACACTTTTAGCAGCTGGTGGCGGATGTCGTCGCGTTTTTGAGC
>JAYUXG010000581.1:0-17011 GCA_043753125.1 Saprospirales bacterium
TGGCTTCCAGCCCGTATAAAGCATTGGCCGACAAGTACTTAACTAACGGCTATGGCGGAGTACTCAGCATCGTGGTGAAAGGATCGAAAGAGAATGCGACTACAGTGATCGAAAACCTGAAAATCGTCAGCCACCTCGCCAATGTCGGCGATGCCAAGACGCTCATCATCCAGCCCTCCGCTACGACGCACCAGCAACTCAACGAAGCTGAGCAACGCGCTGCCGGGGTGGTGCCTTCGCAGCTCCGCATTTCGGCAGGTATCGAGCACATCAGCGATTTGATCGCCGACTTCGAGCAGGCTTTGGACAAAATTGAGGTGGGTGTATCGGCGGAGGCGGCTGGTAGCTAGTTTTAGAGGGGTTTCTGCCCTTGTTGGCGTCCTCGCCATAGCCGTCAGGTTAAACCCCACCCCTAACCCCACCCCCGAAAAGGAGGGGGCTAGAGGTGGGGTTGCAACGGGCTGAAAACCAATGCTTTGATTTCCCACCATCATTGGCTTCTTTTCTTAGCCCGACGGCTATGCCGAGGACGCCAACAGCGGCAGAAATTTAATCCGTCTGCAAATCAAGCGTGGGCGGCCGCAAGGGCCGCTCCTACGCCATTCAATCCATCGCCCGTGCCTCCACAATCTTTCACCATCTACTCCGGCTTGTCGCTCGAAAACGGCGAATATCTGACCGAACCGACTATCGCCTACCATACCTACGGCGATCCGTCCAAGCCTGTCGTCTGGGTCTGCCACGCCTTGACTGCCAATTCCGAAGTGTTTGATTGGTGGGCGGGCCTGTTTGGCCCAACCGACGACTTCAATCCCCAGGATTATTTCGTTGTCTGCGCCAATGTGCTGGCCTCTTGTTATGGTACGACGGGGCCGCTGAGCAAAAACCCGGTGACTGGCCAACCGTATTTCCACGCTTATCCGCACATCACTATCCGCGACATGGTAGCCGCCCATGAGGCCCTGCGCCGACACTTGGGTATCCAGAAAATCCATCTTCTGCTGGGTGGGTCATTGGGTGGGCAGCAAGCCCTCGAATGGGCCATTCAACAACCCCAACTTATTGACCACTTGGCCCTTATCGCTACCAATGCCCGCCATTCCGCCTGGGGCATTGCTTTCAACGAAGCCCAGCGCATGGCCATCGAGGCCGATGGCACCTGGCAACAATCGCAGCCACAAGCGGGCGATGCGGGCATGCGGGCCGCCCGGGCTACTGCCTTGCTGTCGTACCGCAACTACGGCACCTATGGCCAATTTCAGACCGACCAAGCACCCGTCTTAGAGCAGTTCCGGGCCAGTACCTACCAGCAATATCAGGGCGAAAAACTGTCACGCCGGTTCAACGCCTTTTCTTATTACCGACTGGCGCAGGCTATGGACACCCACCACGTTGGCCGCGGGCGCGAAAGCGTGGAGGTGGCCCTGGCCAGCGTCAAAGCCCGCACCTTGGTGGTCGGCATTAGCAGCGATATGCTGTTCCCGCCCACCGAACAGCAATACTTGGCGCGCTACATCCCTGATGCCCGCTATCTGGAAATTGATTCCGACTACGGCCACGATGGCTTTTTGATTGAAACCCAGCAATTGGGCGAGGCGTTGACGGTTTTTTTGACAGAAAAAACTGCACCCCTCCATCATCACCAACTATCAGGTTTGGCTAATCAACACGCTTGAGGATGGACTGGGAAATGACAAAATAGCGACAAGTGGTGCGGTTTTTGTACGCAGAATGGCCAAATTTTTGTTTCTTTGCGGGACTTTTTTCAATCCGCACAATTGCCATGAACCGATTTTTATTACTTGCCCTGCTGGGGTACGCCTCCCCTATTATTGGTCAGACCCAAGATATTGGCCTCTGTTACCAAGTGCTGGCCTCCGCCGGCAAGTCTGCTGTTCGGGCCGGACGTTATTATGCCTACACGATTGGCGAGCCTTTTATTTTCACCTTGCAAGGGGCTAACACGCACTTAACTCAAGGTTTTCATCAGCCCGAGTTTTGCCTGTTGGTCTCTACCCAGGCTCTTGATCTGGCAGATTGGCAGATCGAAGTCTTTCCAAACCCGACCGCTGATTTTCTCCATGTCCGATACAGTGTTGAACGCAGTAGCCATTTAGAAGCCTCTGTATTCGATGTGCTGGGACAGCTGATTGTGGATGATGTCTCCCTGGCGGAGCCTGATGGTTCGCTGCTGGATTGCACTGCCTGGCAGGCCGGCATATATTTTCTGCAACTCCGCGACCCAGCCACGCAAGCCGTCGCTACCGTCCGATTTGTTCGGCTTTAACAGGAAAGTCTAAGGAACGGTGCACCGTACTTGTTCCTTCTTTCCTCCCTTGCTTTCTAATCCACTCTTGTTGAGACACCGCTGCACAGCCCCCTACCCTTGTTAGTTCCAAAACTGCATTTCCATGAAAAATCGCTTACTTCTTCTTTTGCTGGCCTTCGGGATTTCAAGTTCGTTGATGGCCCAATTCACCCCACAAGGCTTTAATTATCAAAGCGTTGTGCGCAACAGCAGTGGTGCACCCCTGGCTAACCAGACCGTCACTCTACTGTTTGTCCTTCGCAGTGGGGCACCCAATGGCCCGGCGGCCTATTCTGAAAAGCAAATCACTTCTACCAACCAATATGGTTTGGTTAATTTAGTGATCGGTCAGGGCGGTATCCCGGTGCAGGGTGATTTCAGCACTATCAACTGGGGCGGAGGTGCCAAATTCCTGACGGTTGCCGTAGAAACCTCCCCCAATGAGTTTACTGAACTGGGCAATTCCCAACTAATGAGCGTACCCTATGCCCTGTATGCCCAAACTGCTGCCAATGGTGGCACCGGCGGCGGGAGCGACAATTGGGGCACCCAGAGCGTGCAAACCACCCCTGCGCTGAACGGTGCCGGCACGGGAACCAGTCCATTAGGCATCGCCCAGCAGGGTGCCCAATCGGGCCAGGTACTCAAATGGGACGGCACAAAATGGGCACCTTCTGACGATGTGGCTTCTTCTGGCACCAATGGTGGCACGGTCACCCAAGTCAACACGGGTACTGGTCTTACCGGTGGCCCGGTTACCAACACCGGCACCATCAGCCTTGCCAATTCCGGCGTGACAGCGGGCGTGTACGGTAGTGCCACTCAAATACCAGTGATCAGCGTGGATGCACAGGGACGCGTGACCAATGTGGCCCCGATCGTGGTGCAACCGGGGTCGGTTGGCCTAAACGGAGGCACGGGCATCAACGTCCAGACCAACAGTTTCAACAACTTTACACTCACCAATACTGGCGACCCAAACGCTGCGGACGACGTGAATTTGACCACTTCCTTTGGTGGCGATGTGACGGGCAACTACAATGATCTGCAAATCAAATCAAATGCCGTGGGCAGTGCCGAAATCGGCGACAATGCCGTGGGTAGTAGCGAGTTAAGTGACAATGCCGTGGGCAGTGCCGAACTTTCCGCCAATGCGGTCACCGCTGGAAAAATCAGCGACGGTGCAGTGACGGCCAACAAAATAGATGACATGGATGCCGCCGCTGGCCAGGTACTAAAGTGGAACGGAGACAGTTGGGCACCGGCTGAAGACGAGAGCGGTAGCATTGACCTAGCTGCTGGGGAAGGCATTACCATCACCGGCGCGGGACCCAACCTAACGATCACCAATTCCGGCGACAGCGACCCAACCGACGACCTCACTGCTACCTCCATTGCCAATGGAGACGTAAATGGCCCCTTTTCCAGTTTGCAACTGAAGGCCGACGTGGTGGGGACTGCTGAGCTGGCCAACAATGCTGTGGAGACGGCGAACGTCGCCAACGGTGCCATCACTGCGGGTAAAATAAATGACATGGGTGCCAGCAGTGGGGAAGTATTGAAATGGAATGGCACGGCTTGGGCACCAGCCCCCGATCAAGGCGGCACCAGCCTGAATGTATTGCCCGGAACTGGCATCAACGTGACCACAGCCAACGGCAACTTTACCGTGACCAATACTGGCGACACCAATGCTTCCGACGATCTCACCGACGCCAGCCAAGCCGATGGCGATGTTAGCGGCACTTTTACCGACTTGACGATCAAAAATGGCGCAGTTATCAGTAGCAAACTGGCTCCCAATGCCGTCACTACTAATGCCATTGCCAACGGCGCAATTACAGCAATCAAACTGGACGACATGAATGCCACCGCTGGCCAGGTATTGCGCTGGAGTGGCACGGCATGGTCGCCCACTACCCTGCCCAGTAGCGGTGGTGGTGACGATTGGGGAACACAAGCCGCCATCACTGGCACGGCCCTCACCGGCGATGGCACCTTTGCCAGCCCGCTCAATCTGGCCAAACAAGGAGCCACTACTGGCCAAGTATTGAAATGGAGCGGTACGGCCTGGGTGCCGGGCACCGTAACCAGCACTGGCCTCGGTGACGACTGGGGAACCCAAGTTACCGTGACTGGCACGGCACTTACCGGCGATGGCACATTGGCCAGCCCCCTCAATCTATCCAAGCAAGGGGCCACCAATGGA
This sequence comes from Saprospirales bacterium, assembly GCA_043753125.1. Classification (GTDB taxonomy): domain Bacteria; phylum Bacteroidota; class Bacteroidia; order Chitinophagales; family Saprospiraceae; genus M3007. Next base: position 4,518 of record JAYUXG010000581.1, read on the forward strand.
CAGGTGTTAAAATGGAACGGCACCGCTTGGGTACCAGGAAACGATGCAACTGGCAATGGCGGGGGCAGCGGCGATGACTGGGGCGCGCAAACCGCCGTAACTGGTGCGGCAATCACCGGCGATGGCACGGTAGCCAGCCCGCTTAACCTAGCCAAGCAGGGAGCTACTGCTGGCCAAGTGATGCAGTGGAGCGGCACGGCTTGGGTACCGGGCGATGTGGTGGCCAGCGGCGACGATTGGGGTACGCAAACGACGGCAGTGGCACCAGCCCTCACCGGCGATGGCACCATAGCCAGCCCGCTCAACCTGGCCAAACAAGGCGCGGCTACTGGGCAGGTGTTAAAATGGACCGGTGCGGCTTGGGCACCTGCCAATGATCAAGTTGGTACTGGCGGCAACACTACCACCTACGCTGCTGGCAGTGGCATTAGTATTACTGGCGCGGCACCTAACTTGGTCATCAACAACACTGGTGATGATGATGCCGACCCGACCAATGAGCTGCAAAAACTTTCTCTAAGCGGCAATCAACTGACCCTCTCGGGCGAAGGCGGCACGGTGACATTGCCCACCGGTGGGAACACTAATACCTATACAAGTGGCGCGGGCATCAGCATTACCGGAACCGCCCCCAATTTAGTCATCACCAATACCGGCGACGTGAGCAACACCAACGAGTTGCAAACCATTAGCCTGGCTGGCACCAGCCTCTCGCTTTCCAACGGCGGTGGCACGGTGACGCTGCCCGCCGCAGGGAGCAGTAATACTTACACCGGTGGCACGGGCATCAGTATCACCGGCACCGCACCCAACTTGGTCATCAACAGCACCGGCGATCCCAGCTCTACCAACGAACTGCAAACCATCAGTTTAGCAGGCAGCAGTCTCTCCCTTTCCAACGGCGGCGGTACCGTTACCTTGCCCGTTGCCCCTACTTACGCCGCGGGCGCGGGCATTAGTATCACTGGCAGCGGCTCCAATCTGGTGGTCAACAACACCGGCGACGTAAGCAACACCAATGAGTTGCAGACCATTAGTCTGGCAGGCAGCAGCCTGAGCCTTTCCAATGGCGGTGGCACCGTCACCCTGCCAGCCATGAACACCTATACCGCCGGGGCCGGCATCACCATCACTGGCACCGCTCCCAATCTGACGATTGTAAACAGTGGCGATCTGAGTGAAACCGATGAGTTGCAAAACCTCAGCCTGAATGGTACCGAGCTCGTTCTTTCTGGCACCAACAGCGCGGTAGATCTTTCCCCACTGGTAAGCGATTTACTAGAAAGCCATTGGAAATTGTCTAATGATAATTTATTTAGCAAAAACACCGGCAACGTCGTCATTGGCACCGAAATAAATGGCGTTGGGAAATTGCAAGTGACCAATTCGACCGATGCTGGCCCGGCCGCCTTCTTCACTTCCGCCGCTGGCCCAGCCTTAATCACCAATGAAGGCTTTGTCGGCATCAACGTGCCTATTCCTCTGTTCCGACTGGATGTAGGGGGTGCAGGCCACTTTTCGTCCAGTGTTGCTGCCCCACAACTGACGTTGGAACAAATGGGGGGCGATCCGGCACGCTTGGTCATGAAAAACTCGACGGGCAGTTGGACACTGTCCAGCAAAGGCGGTACGGCGGTAACGGCGGAATTTGGGATAGATTTCGCGGGTGCAGCGGTCGGCCAACGCGCCTTTATGGTCAAAGGCAATGGCAACATGGGTGTGGGCGGCACGAACAACAGTCCGGCACGCTTAAAAGTATTCCATGAAAACGGCGGTGGCCTGATGCTGGAAAACACCGTCAATAGCCAAAACTGGGAATTTTTGGTCGATGGCACCGATGGCAACTTGGCACTCTATAGAAACCAAACCTTGGTGGGTACCTTTGCTCCCGACGGGATGTACACTTCCTCTGACCAAGACCTGAAAAAGGAGATCGTGGAGATGAGTACTGGCGTGTTAAATAAAATGTTGCAACTTCAGCCGGTCACCTATCGGTACAAAGCACAGGGCGAGGCAGCCCGACGCTCCATGGGCTTTATTGCCCAGGATGTACAGCACTTGTTCCCGGAACTGGTGATGCACAATCCAGGGCATAATGGGCAAGAAGGATACCTGGCGGTCAATTATGCTGGGTTTGGGGTGCTGGCTGTAAAATCCATCCAAGAACAACAAGCCGAGATGCAAGTCCTGAAAGCGGAAAACAAGGCTCTGACCAGCAAGATGGAAACCCTAGAAGCGCGTTTGCAGCGATTGGAACAGTTAATGACGGAACTAAAGAAGAATTAATCCTAACTAGAATATTGTCAAGCCACAGTGTCGATTTCCCCACGACACTGTGGCTTTTTATTATAATCAATGCAGAGTAGCACTGAATAGAAATAATTAATTAGCAACTGACAACCATAAATTTTCTCAACCCCTCCACATTCTTCCCCCTCTACACTTTTACTGTAGATTTTAATCCCCTTTCCAGCGTTTTCAATTCATCAAGCCCCCTGCTTGAAAAACGAAAATCGATATGTTTGCTTCCCAAAATCAATTACGTACCCTTTGGATGTTCCTGGCGTTTTGCAGCCTTCAATCTTCATTTGCCGCCCCCGTCGATACTACGCACTATTATCTGCGCGATACTTTTTGTTCCAACCAAACCTTGTTCATCGGCAACCAAATCTTTGACCAATACAATCCCGTCGGCACAGTGTTCCTGCCTGGAGCTGCCACCAACGGGGCGGATAGTCTGATCCACGTGGACTTGGTGTATCATGCACCTTCGCGCATTACTTTGGAACAAAACCTGTGCGCGGGGGATACGCTGTGGGTAAATGGCCAGGGCTACCATGCCAACTTTTATCTGGGGGAGGAGACTATGGAGGGCGGTGCTGCCAATGGTTGCGACAGTGTCATTGAAGTGAAACTACACGTGATGGAACCGCCGATGTACCTGCTAAACGATACGCTCTGTCCGGGCGAGTCTCGGATGGTGAACGGTCAACGCTACGACCGCGACCATCCTGTTGGCATGGAAATCTTACCTAACGCTGGAGGCAATGGGTGCGACTCGTTGGTTAGCATTGCGTTGACTTTCAAAGAGCTATCTTTGGATTTAGGTCCAGATCTGCGTTTAGTGAATGGCGAAACCATCTGTATAGAACCTACTCTAAATTTCACGCCCATGGACCTGCATTGGCTGCCAGCCCCGCCTTGTAGCGACTCGCTTTGCACGTCAAGTTGCATCCAGCCAGCCGTGCCAATTGTGTACCAACTAGTGGCGACCGATTCCACCGGCTGTACCATAACCGATGAAATACGCATCTCCATTTCCAACGATAATAAAGTCTATGCCCCAAATGTGTTCAACCCCACCGCCGCAGAACCCAACAACCGGTTCTTCCTTAATACCGATGCCGGTGTAAGGCTGATTCGTCGACTGTCCATCGCCGACCGCTGGGGCGCATTGCTGTTCGATGCGACTAACGTATTGCCCAACGACGCAGAGGCTGGCTGGGACGGTCAGGCGCAAGGCCAAGCAGTGCTGCCCGGCGTATATCTTTTCTGGACGGAACTAGAACGCCGGGATGGTAGTATTTTCTTTACCAGTGGCTCGGTGACAGTAGTGCGTTGAGGCTGGGCCGAGCGAAATAGTAAATTGCCTTTTTGTCTACCGCTTTCCCTTGGGCGGCACTTTTCCTTTGACGGGTAGAGTCGGCGTGGTACGTAGGGGCGGGCGGGGGGCCACTACCGTTTCGCGCTCTATATCGGTCAGCCGATTGGGGTCTTCCAGCGAATGCCGCCGAAACCACCAGAATAACCCGCCGAAGAACAACAGTAGCGTCAGTGCCGAAGCGACCAGCGAGACACTCTCGCCTACATACCAAGAACGTGGCTCAAAGCGCATTTCCAATTTCACGTTTTGGCCCGCTGGCAGGCGCATAGCCCGTAGCAGGTAGTCGGCCTTGATGAAATCAGGGGCGGGTTGTCCATTGATGTACGTTTTCCAACCTTTGGCTGGTGGGTAATATATCTCCGAAAAGAGGGCCAGTTGTTCTGTTTTGGCCGAATACTCATACTCCATTTTATCGGGGTGGTATTTAGTCAACCGGATGGTATTGGCACTATCGAAGGCTATATTCAAGCCCTGCAAAGTTCCCTCATAACCAGCCTGCACCGTGGCACTTTCTTTGGGTTTAAGGGTGTGCAGTACACTGAGTTCCGCGTCCGCCGAAGGCAGTATATTGAACTGCCGGACAAACCAGGCATTGCCACAGGCCTCTAGGTTGGGCACTACTTCTCCTTTGGGCGTGATGATGTACTTGCCGTTGAACATCCCGACCACGTGCAGATTTTTACCGATGTCCTGATTCAGAAAACTATCGATCACGTCCTGATAGCGCTGCAGTTTTGCGGCACTGTACCCGCTCATACTTTTATGAAAATACGAAGCCGTTGCGTTTCCGGTCAGGCTGCCACGCGAAAGGTCCAGCACCCGGTAATGGGGGTCGGGGTCCTTTTTGATCTGCTTATCATAGTCAGTCTCTGCCGGGGGAGCCAACGCGCTGCGCTTGGCTTCGTATTTCTCGGTAGAAATGGTACGGCCACACACCATCCATTGGTCGGCCAGTGCTAAAGCGGCCAGTGCGCCAACCATCAGCCCGGCTTTCAAAGTTCCTCGCAGGTAAAACCAGATAAGTGCCGCCGCGACGGCCACGAAAGCGAAAGAGCGCAACACATCGCTCCGAACCAGTGCAGCATGATCTGACCGCAGGTTGGCAAGCAAATCAGGGGTGCTGGCCAGCGCGTCCAACGCCCGCTCAGAAGGGCCGCTGGTTGCCCAAGCGATCAAGAGCAACAGGGCCGTGGTGCCGGCAGCAACAAAAAAAGCCCGTTTCTTTCGGTCCAGAGTTATATCCGGATCGGCCAGTTTTTGCAGGCCCAAGGCCGCCAGGGCCGCAAAGCACAACTGACCCAAGCCAAGAGCCATCGATAGGGCCCGAAATTTATTGAACATGGGCAGATAGTCAAAGAACAACTCATTGACAAAAAACCGACCGGCCCAAGAGATCGACACCATCAACGCAGCACTGCTCACCAACCACCATTTGGCACTACCAGGCACCAAAAAAGTACCCAATAGAAATAAAAAGCAGACGATGGAGCCGAAATAAATAGCCGTGCCAACCCCTTCGGCACCGGAATACAACAGGCCTCCGGTTTGTTGGCTGGCTTGCGCAACGGGCACTTGTTCGCGGTACTTCGTGGTGAGGGTCTTGTACAGTTGGGTATTTCGATAAGATTCGTTGTTTCCACCGCCGGCATAGTGTGGCACCAATAGGGTAAAGCTCTCCAGCACGCCATAACTATAGCCAAAGGCATACTCTTTGGCCAAGCCGTTGCCCTGCCCGGCCCGGCTTTTCAGCTCCGATCCGCCCCGAATGGTTTCCTGCCCAAACTCGTAGGTGGGCCACAGTTTGGACAAGTTGCTGCCAAATCCCAACACAATGGCTAAACTGCTGACCGCAAAGGCCTTGGCCCAAGGCACCAATGTTTTCCGACGTGCTGCATCCACCAGTTGCGCCAGGAAATAAAGACCCGCCAGCAACAATGTATAGTACGTAATTTGGACGTGGTTGGCACAAATTTGCATGGCCAGAAACAGGGCCATCATACCGCCGCCCAACAGCAACCTTCCACTAAAGGCCCAAACCAAGCCAGCCAGTATGCCGGGTGCCATGGCCAGGGCCATCATCTTGGTGGAGTGGCCTGCCTCCAAGATGTCAATGTTATAGGTGGTGATGCCAAAGGCCACGGCTCCGAATATGGCCACGCGCCAGTCCGTTTTCAGGGCACTGAGCAACAGGTACAGGCAAAACATGGCCACGAACACCTGTGCCCATAAAGTCGTATAGTCCGTCCATAGAAAAAGGGACTTAAAAAAGGGCTTGGTAAGGTTGCCTTGCGGAGTGGTATAAATCTGAAACGACGGCATCCCTGCAAAAGGACCATTAGTCCAGAGGGGACCATGCCCGTCCTGTTTGATATACTGCTGGATCTCGGTACTCATACCGCGGGCCTTATCGTTGTCCGGCTGCGGCAACACTTTGCCGCTGAAGGCATTAGGGGCAAAAAACAGGGTCGCCACAGCGAGCAATACCCCGATCGCGATGAGGTGCGGGACGATTTTTTTAAAATCCATAGGAGCTAAAAATAGATAAGCAATAAGCAAATAGAGCGCAGCGACATCCCGATCTTTATCGGGATGGCAAGGAGCAGTCCGCTTCCGTAGGTGCAGCAAGCAGGAATTCTGCGCGACAGAAAAGAAAGCGGCAAAGCATGGTGCGAAGGTAGGAAAATGTTTTTTTCAGCCAAATCAGTTCAGGCGTTCCAGCAAAGCCCGCAGTTCGGCAGCCGGTATTTCATGACCGCCCTCAAAAACGGTGTCTTGAAAATCCACGCCGTTTTGGTCTTCTATTTTTTGCAAAGTATCCAAATGATCGGGGGTTAAGAACGGGTCATTGGTACCATACAACAAGTACAAATTTTTGTCTTTCAAATAGTTGCGTTGGGCAGCATAGTCCAGGTCCTCCGGTGGCAGGCCAGCCCACAGCACAAGGTCGTCGAAGAGCGGTTGCAAGCGCAGCATCCAGCGGCACACGGTTGCCGTACCTTGCGAAAAACCAAGCAGCACCACCCGGACGTAGGTGGGTAGCAGGGTGCGGTAGTGATCGAGCAATTGCTGGAGGTAGTGGGTATAGTCGCTTATTTCGGTCTCGCGGTGACGGCGGGTCATCCAGTTGGCCCCTGGCGGTCCATCGAACCCTTTTCGATAGAAATGGTTGAGTCCTTCGGGGGCCACGATTAGGGTAGTACCATCGTCCAACAAGCGAAATTCTTCCAGGAACTCGTCGGCGACCTGCCCATAGCCGTGACAGACAATCCACAAGCGACGGATATGAGGCCCAGGCTCGCCCAATGTATAGTAGTGAGCAGTGCGTGGGACAACAATGGTTTGATGCAACATGGAAGCAGACGTTGGTTCGATACGGCGAAATTAAACAGGATTAACCGCTTATTTCATAATTGGGCCGATATTTGAAGTCGTTTAGGCCCTGTTGTCTTACCGCCTTCCACCTTTTAACCTCTCCACTTTTCATTTAAAATTGGTTTATATCACACCCATGCTTCGTTTTTACTTTTTATTGATGTCGGCTATGTCTTTGTACCCGGCGGCTATGCAGGCTTGTGGCTACGGGTTTGTAGGCAACTGTTCCACGAATATCGGGCTGCGTATTAATGAGACGCTGGACAGTTTTGCTATCGCCCCCTGCCCGGATATTACCGACTTTCATGGGCTTCAGTTGGGCACCATCCAGTCTCTTTCGTTGGTCCATGCCCGATCCATCAACTGGGAAAGCTGCCAGAACAACGTGACAGGGGTCGTTATTTATTTTCGGGTCTTTCCAAAGGGAATGCCAGGCGGGGCATGGCAGACTGCCCCCTTGGAGGATGACTATAAAACAGTGGACGGGCCTTACACCACGCGCTACCGTAGTGTAGATACCAATGTGGGCCTCATCAATGACCTGGTGGTCGGCACGGAATACGTATTGGAGGCGTTTTTTCGCGCCGATGTAGATACGGTTGGTGATGATGACTTGCCGGAGACGTTCATTGACCAAGACAACGACGGCATCAATTACCAAATGTCTTTTCGCTACGGCGGTTCTGCCGCCCCACCCTTCGTAGTGGTTGGTACGCGAAGAATAGAGCCGACCTGTTACGGCGACTCTACCGGCATGGCGGGGGTATCGGTGTACGGCAATCACGATAACCTTAATTACCATTGGAATTATGTGGAAACCCACAATTTCAACACCCTCTCCAATTTGCCTGTCGGTGTCTACACCGTGACTGTAACTGGCATGGGAGGGTATAGCCAATCGGCTACGCTATTGCTTGGCCAACCACCAGCCATTGACAATCAATTTGTTGATTTTGTGCCGCTCCATTGTCACGATAATGGTACTGCCGCCCAAATCACCGCCCAGGCCAGTGGCGGTACCGGCCCATACAGTTACCAATGGAGCGATGGCACCCCCACTGCCTCGCTCACCGTATACACCCCTGGCAACTATACCGTGACCGAGACCGATGCACGGGGCTGCGTGTCCGTATTCATGGTGGTGGTGGAGCCATTTGCGCTGACGACAACGGTACAAATGGCCACCGGCCCCAACAGTGCCAATGGAGCGGCCAGCGTGAACTTAACTGGCGGTACCCCGCCTTATTCTTTTCAATGGAGCAATGGCACCACCACTACAGTGATTAGCGACCAATTGCCCGGCGGCTACTGCGTTACCGCCACCGACAGCGGTGGTTGCAAGTTAGATACCTGTATGGTTATTTCTTATACTACTGCGGCCTGGGAAGCCGTTGTATCCGGCCTCCGCATTTTGCCCAACCCAGTGGCACCCGGGGAGAGGCTGGCTCTGCGTTTGCCCGAGCAGCTGATCGGCGAGATGGTGGAAATAGAAATATTCGATGCCACCGGAAGGAGGTGGTGGCGAGCGGACCAAGTAGCCACTACGCTAGACCTACAAGTAGCCCTCCCAACGCAAACCCCTGCTGGCTTGTTATTGGTGCGCGTACGCGGTGCCAGCGGGCAAGCGGTGGGCAGGTGCGTGGCACGATAATTTAGCCAAGTCTGCCAAAAACCCTTTGTATTCCACTTTTTGACTACTTTTGCGCCCGACAAAAACTCATTTTTTCATTCATCAATCACCTTACACAAAAATTCCTATTGTTATGAGCAAAAAACTCTTTTTATTCCAGGCCCTCCTCTTCAGCTCTATGTTGATGTTCGCGCCAGCTTGTGGTGACCCCGATCCCTGTAAAGACGTCGAATGTGGCGTAAATGGTGAGTGTTTTGAAGGCAGTTGCGTTTGCCTCGATGGATTCGAGGGTTCTGGCTGCGCCGATGAGTGGGCAATGAAGTTCTTGGGCACTTACACTGGCACCGATGGTTGCGGTGGTACACTGACCAAACCCGTCACTATTACCCGTTTGAGCGGCACCACGGTTCGGATCACCAATTTTGGTGGTTTTGACTCCTACGTGGACGTGGCCATCAAACGTGCAACGGCCAGTGCAGTTACTGCCGATCTGATAGATTTTTCCAATGTAACCGATCCGGCAGGTCGTAGGTTCACCGGCGATGGCACGATCAGCGGTAACTCGATCTCGGCTACTTACACTGTTACCTACACCGACAACACGTCCGAAACTTGCACATTCAACATATCCAAGTAATTGATTCTGCAAAACGTTGAAAACAAAAGGCCGATGGGGATTAAACCCCATCGGCCTTTGTTATTATAGCCTCTATTCAGCATTCATTAATTGCCGCCACCAGCAGCACCTGGGCGTTTTTTCTGCTGTTGCGCATCCATTGGCTTACCAGCACCACTGCGCTCTTTCTCCTGCTCTATATCGCCAGGCTTGGCAGCACCGGGACGCGTCTTTTGTGGATCAACCTTTGGCTTAGTCGGTTGTGGCAGGGCCTTTACGCGCGGTCCTTTAACAGTTTTCCCGCCTTTCGTGGTTGGCATGGCAGCCATTTCAGCGGCGCGGGTAGCCTCTACTTCATCGTATCTGGTCTGGGCAGCAGCCATTACCCGGCTATCGCAGTCGGCTTGTTTCTCCGTACGTAATGCGGCGATCTTCGCGTCCACGGCGGCCTTTACTTCGGCCTGCTGTTGTTCCAGAGTCTTTCCGCCAAAAGCGGTGAGGGTAAAAAAGCCGGCTACAGCGACTGCGCCAACCAAAAGCAAATTCTTATTCATGTTTTTTCTTTTTGTAAGTGATGAGTGAAAGCGGTTTCAATGATGGGCAGAAACCAAGCCCTACTTCTGCGGCATGGCCTGTTCAGCAGCCTGTTGGGCTTGCTGAGCTTCCATGTCCATCATATTTACTTTCTCCTGCACGCGCTGGTCAAAATTGGCTTGGCAAGCTTGCTCTTCTTCGGCCTCCACAGTCACCCTTGAGGTTTCATAGCCCGAATTGATCGCCGTGTCCATCTCTGCCTGCGTCATTAGTTTGGGTCCGCAAGAGGCTAGCGAGAAAGTCAACATCGCCCCGGCGAAAAGTGCCATCATTGTTTTTTTCATGTTTGAAAACTAAATTTTAAGTGTTTAAAAAATTGTGCGCAAAAGTAGCGAAAAGTGCCTTCTAAACGGCGGAATCGCGCTATCATTGTTTTTCCAAAGCGTGCCTCATAAATACCGGGCGGAAGTTCTTTTTTGCCCAGGCAGTTCAGGCATACAGCATTTGGAGAAGAACACCTGGAACCAATATTGTGCCCACTGATCGCTCTAAACGACAAGGATGCTTTTTCGCTACTCTACTACACAAGAAACGGTAAAAAAATACCGAGCAATTGGAATTGGCTTCCTCTTATGCCTCTGGAGCCTGCTTCCCGCGGTGGCCCAAATCCAAAATGTTTCAACCGATGAACTGTTGGAGAACTTCTTCCGCGACAACGAGCAAGCCTCCGAGTCGGATGCCCAGCAGTTTTTGGAAAATCTGGAAAATTATCGTGCCAGCCCCCTCAACCTGAACCGCGCCACGCGCGATGAGCTACTCTCGCTGCACCTGTTGAACGAACTGCTCGTCGAAAAACTTCTGGCCTACCGCAAGCAGTTTGGCCCGCTCCTGAACGATTATGAGCTGCAATCCGTCCCTGGACTGGAGCTCTCGGACATCCGGCGGCTGCTCGAATTTGCCGAGGTACGCACCGGCTTGGAGACGCGCAACGTCAATCTTCTCCGGGGCTTTTACACTGGCGACGATGAAGTGCTGGTGCGTTGGGGGCATCCGGACCCACCCAACTATCGGGGCCAAGTGGAAGGCAAGCCTTATGGCTGGGCCTTGCGCTACAAGCACTCCTTCGATAACCGCCTGCGCTTTGGGTTTACCGCTGAAAACGATCCTGGAGAGGCCTTTTTCGGGAAAAGCAACCGCAGGGGGTTCGATTTTTACAGTGCTCACCTGTTTGTCCAAAACTTGAACCGCCACGTAAAAGTCATTGCGCTGGGCGATTATTCGGCTCGGTTTGGACAAGGTCTGCTCCTGCAAACTGGCTTTGCTGCCAGCAAATCCGCCGAAACAACCTCGGTAATGCGCGGCGGGCGCAAAGTCAATGCTTATGCGGCCTTTGGCGAAGCTTATTTCTTTCGCGGTGCGGCCACCACGCTGGCCTTTGGCAAACACCTGGAACTCACAGCTTTGTATTCCGACCGCCACCGCGATGGTAACGTAGTCCTCCCCGACTCTACCGACCAAGAGTTCCCGGAAATCGCTTTCTCTTCTTTGCAAACTTCTGGCCTGCACCGTAGTGCCTCTGAAGTAGCCGACGAGCGCGCCCTGCACGAGCAGGTAGGCGGCCTCTCCGCTACTTATAGCTGGGCAGGTGGCCAAATTTCGGCCAATGGTTTGAGCATCCACTACGATAAACCGTGGAACCCGAGTGTGGCAGCCTACCGCAGGTTTGTGTTCCGGGGACAGCAACTGACCGCAGCCAGTGTGGACTACAACTGGCGGCGACGCAACTGGCTACTCTTTGGCGAAACCGCCCGCAGCGACAATGGGGGCATTGCCAGCGTGAACGGATTGCTGCTATCGCCCGACCAGCACGTGACCTTTTCGGCGGTGCATCGGTCGCTGGGACGCGACTACCAATCCATTTATGCGGCCCCCTTTGCCGAGACTTCGGGAGCAGCCAACGAAAACGGAATGTACCTCGGTGCCGATATTCGATACGTAAGACGTTGGCAGTTAAACGTTTATGCAGATGTGTGGCGACATCCGTGGTTACGCTTCGGGGTGAACGCACCTTCGCAAGGGCGTGATTTTCTGGCCCGCCTGCTTTGGACAAAAAGCCGTAGTTTCTCCGTCTATGCGCTTTGGCAAGGCGAAACAAAAGAAAGTGACAGCAATACGGAAGGTGTTTTTGGCCTGGTTGAAAATCGGCGCGACCGCCTGCGCTTGCACGCGATCTATAAGGTAGTCAAGGCGGTCGAGTTGCGCAGCCGTGTCGAGTGGACCACATATACCACGGCCAGTGTTGGACAGTCGCAAGGCTTTATCGCCTATCAAGAAGCAGTAGTCAAACCAATTGGCTTTCCGGTGACTGGTACTGTCCGCTACGCTATCTTCGACACTGATAATTTCAATACTAGAGTGTTTGCCTACGAAAACGACTTGTTTTCCGCTATTTCCATTCCAGCCTTTTCGGGCCGGGGTTCCCGCTTCTATATCAATCTACACTGGCGGGTAAACCATTGGTTGCGACTGGAGGCGCGGATAGAGCAAACCAATCAGCTCCGGGCGGTGACGAGCAGTAACATTACGGGCAAGGATATGTATTGGAAATTGCAGGCGCGGATCAAGTGGTAGGTGCAGGACACATCTCAATCCGTCTTTTCCTCAAACTGTGGGCAATA
>JAYUXG010000582.1:0-2977 GCA_043753125.1 Saprospirales bacterium
CTATCATTGACACCACCATCAAAAACGGACAGTCCGTTTTCCACGCCGTTGCGGCTATCGCTCATATGCCAGCACCGACAAAGTCGGCTGTATAGTTACAAAAATTCAGTCCTCTGCATGATTTTGGCTTTAAATTCGGTTCAGAGTAGTTTAGAATGTTTAAAGGGATTTACATGAATACTTTACATTTGGACTCTGTTCAAAACCGCTCTGCGTTGATTATAAGAACCAGACCTGCCGTGCTATTTCTACCTCCTAACTCCTGATTCCTGTCTCCTAATTTTGCACCGCGAATTCCTGTTCAACATCCTGTTCCTGGTTTTTATCAACCTGCTGATCAAGCCGTTTTTCATCTTCGGCATTGACCTGACGGTGCAAAACCGGGTGCCCGATGGCGACTACGGGTTGTACTTTACGCTGTTCAACGTCACCTATCTTTTCCAGATCCTGAACGACTTCGGGATTCAGAATTTCAACAACCGCAACATCAGCCAGCATCCCCAACTGCTGCCGAAATATTTTTCCAACTTGTTGTTGCTCAAAGGGTTGTTGAGCATTGTCTATTTTGGACTGACCATGGTCGTGGCGTGGGGAGTTGCTGGCTACGACCAACGGGCCATAGGGCTGCTGGCTATTTTGTTGGCCAACCAAATTCTCACGCAGGTCATTTTTTTTCTGCGTTCCAATATTTCCGGCCTGGGTTACTATCGCGTAGACAGCCTGTTATCGTCGCTGGACAAGCTGCTCATGCTCGGCACGTGCAGTCTGGTGCTGTGGGCCAATCCATTCTCTATTCCTTTCAGCGTGGAGCTGTTTGCCTGGGCACAGACAGTTGCATTGTTGGCCACGGCGGCGATTGCCTTCCTGGTGTTGCGCAGCAAGGCCGATTTTCCAGTACGACCCTCCTGGCTGGGGCATTGGCGTAGTGGACGGCTCGCGCTGTTGTTTTTATTGAAAAAAAGCTACCCCTTTGCGCTGGTCATCCTGCTGATGACGGCTTACACGCGGCTGGATGTGGTCATCCTCGAGCGGATGCTGCCGGACGGTACGCTGCACGCCGATGTGTATGCGGGTGCTTATCGTCTGCTGGATGCGTGTAATATGTTGGGCTACTTGTTTGCCTCCCTGCTGTTGCCGATGTTTGCCCGCTTGTTGCGCCATCATCCCGATGGCTCTACGGTACGCCCGCTGGCGGCCATGAGTTTCAAAATGATCTGGGCGGGCAGCCTGACGCTGGTGGCGGCGGTTTTTTTCGCGCGGCAGCCGCTGGTGGAGGTGATGATGCCGCTCAAGGCCACTCTCTATCGCTGGGAGGTGTTGGGTATTTTGATCTGGACCTTTGTGCCAGTGAGCGTGACCTATATTTTCAGTACGTTGCTCACGGCGCATGAGCGGCTGATGCAGATGAACCGTTTTTTTATCGCCGGGCTGGTGCTCGATGTAGTACTTAACTTGCTATTGATTCCACACTGGAAGGCAGCGGGCAGTGCGGTAGCGACTCTGAGCACCCAACTTTTCATTGCTGTGGCAATGGTGTGGCTATGCGTCCGTACTTTCCATTTCCGGCCCAGTCAACGCGGGCTGGCGCAAACGCTGGGCTTTGCCGTGTGGATACTGCTGGCGGACTGGTTGATTTTTGAAAAAACGGGACTGGATTGGAAAGGGCAGTTTGGGTTGGCTTTGGTGGCGGGCGCATTGGGTTTTTGGGGATTGGGTATGTTGAATGTGAAGGGATTGCAGATGGCGGCGCGGGAGATATAATGGCCAATTGGCCTCACTTGAAATCCCCTTCAAAATGGCCTTTAAAATGCCTGTTGTTCAGTGGTTCTCCTCGGTAAAGGGTTACGTCAAAAGAAAATCTAATAGAATTAGCCACTGAATCAAATTCAGTAACAGTAATAGTGCTGCCGGGTAATGCGATAGTGTATCCTACCTCTTCTTCGGGATAATTCTCATAATAAACACTGGGTCCATCAGGGTAATTAAAAGGGTGACCAACTACTTGCACTGTTCCCAGCGGACTGGGATATAATGGTACGGTAACCCAAAAATCAAACTTCCTTTTGTTCAAAGGGTCTGCTGTCCCTGCTACGAAACTGGAATCGTTTTTTCTAAAAATACCAGGCAGGGCAATAATCCGACCTTCTTTTTCAAGAGTAAGTAATTCAGGCTTGTTAGGTACAGCATCCAGATTAGTTAAGGGGACATATTCAAAAACGCCATTGCGAATATCCAGTGTGTTATGTGAATAAAAGCCTGAGCCTTTAAATGAGAAATGATCGGACACCGTGGAATCCACCAAGTTTATCTCGGTGATCACGATTTCGCCAGTATCGTCGTCAAAAACGTTGGAGTGAACCTCTACATCGGCAAACCGATAGTAGGCGTAAGCAAAATTATTTCGGCCCACCTGGTAGGTGCCAATGTCTATGTTGGGTACGTGCAACTCCATATCATAACCGAAAGGTGCCCCGCTAATAATAAGCCAACCATTCTTAATCTGGGCTTTTACATCAGTTTCGACAACCGAAAAGTGTCTGTTGCCAACGTCGGCGGTCATCTTGGCCGTTTTTACTAGTGGTGGTTCTTGTGTTTTCCGGCAGCTAACCAGTAAACCAATAGTTAGGGCAAATAGAATGAGATTTTTCATAAAACACTGATTTTTAAATAAAAGGTTATCTTGCATGGGGCAAAACTATGGGCAGGTATCCAGTCGCTTTTAGTGAACTGCAATAAAAACGCATATATTTTTATCTAATGTCGCGCCAGTAAAGTTTTTTAAGGAGTAGAAGTAATATATTTTTCATAGAGACCAAGTAGGGCTGTCCAATGACCAAGCATCATTGGCCAGCCCCAATAAAAAAACCAATTTGCCCTACGGTTTGGCCAGTTCAATACACATCAAATAATGATAATCCGCGATGTACAGCACCCGCCGCTCCGGGTCAATCACCACGCCCGAATCCCCCCAACTGGT